>JAIRTK010000218.1 GCA_031254955.1 Opitutaceae bacterium | reverse complement strand
GGCCTTGCCAAGCCATTTGGCCGCGACTCGTAGAGCGATGAAGGGAGCTTGATTTTAGGGCGTATCCGCGCGTGGAGGCGCAAAGACGCGGGGATACCCCTTTTGATAAAGGAGAGGCTTTTCTCCGCGTCTTCGCGACTCTGCGCGACTCTGCGCGACCCTCTCGAACCGCACCGGGATCAGGCTTTGGGCTTCGGCAGCAACTTCGCGATAACAACGAAAAGCACGATCACGACCGCGGTCAGCGCGAGCCAGAAAAACGCACTGCCAATAATGTCCCGGACAGATGTTTTGTCGGACGCGGGCGCGGGCGCGCGGTAATCGGGTGTCTCGGACGACGCGCCGGCGGTGATGCGCGAGAGCGGCAGGCTCGCGAGCCGGCCCGAAAGGACGGCGAGATCGTAACGCGGCGCGCGCGCCTGCGCGTTGCCCGCAAGAAAGGTGAAGCGGCCCGCGACCGCCGGGTTGAAGGCGATGTGCACGGGGCGGCGGGTCGCGCCCACGCCGCGCACGTCGAGCGGCGGGCTGTCGCCGTTTTCGATGCGCGCGAGGATACGGCGTTCGGGGACAAACAGGCCGCCGGGCGCGAGCGCGGTCTTGCTCGTCGAAACTTGGCCGGGGATTTCGACGCGGTAAAGCGCCTCTCCCCGCGCAAGCTCGCGCCCGTCCGTGCCGGTGAGCGTGACGTGGCGCATGAAAAGCGGGTCGGCGATTTGAAACGAAAGCGTGGAGAGCGAGAGATTCGCGGCGCCGAGATCGATGGTGAGGAGCGTCTCGCCGGCGCGTTGTTCGGTCGCGACGATGCGCGCGGGCGCGTCGTCGTCGGGCATGGCTTCGCGCGCGGCGGTTTCCTTGATGACGCGCAACTCCGCCCCCGTGATGGCGAGGCTGGTCTCGCCCGTGGAAATCGTCACGCGCACGAAGGCCGCGCTCCGGCGGTCGAGCGGCAGCGTGTTTTGGACGATGGTGTTGTAGCCTCCGCCCTGCCCGCGACGGAAGAGCGCCAGCCCGCTGGCGAGCGTCCGCCAGGCGTTGCCGTCCCCGGAAATTTCCACGCGCGCGGGCAGCATGTAGTCCGTCGTGTCCGCGATGAGCAACGCCACCGAGTCGAGCGGCGCGCCGGTTTCCGTGGAGAGGGTCGCGATGACCTCCTTTTTTTCCGGGTCGATGCGCAAGGAAACGGGCCGGCGCGTCACGGTGAGTGTTTGGGAGGCCGCGCGCGCCGCCGGCAATTCGAGCACGGCATAGGGCGATTCCGTGCCGTCCGCGCCGACGATCCGCAGGTCGCGCAAATCGGGCTGGAGCCGGTCGAGCGTTTCGGGCGGAAGCGCCACGCGCATCGCGCCGGCCTGCGCAACCTCGAACGGCTGTTGATAACGCCACGCCGTCGCGTCAAGGGCGCGCAAGGCCGCGCCGCCCGCGACCGAGAGCAGCAGCGTCGTGAAAAGAACGGAGGGTTTTTTCATGGGAAAACAGGTCATGCGAGACGGAAGGAAGGAAGGAGGGAGGGAGGAGGATTTTCGGAAGATTATCGGGAGGTTTTGGTTTTTGTCCAATCCGGCAAATCAACCGCGAATGAGCGCGACTAAGCGGCCTCGGTTGTTCTTCGTTCTCTTCGCCGCCTTTTGTTTCATTTTCAGAATTTCCCTCAAAGTGCAGTCCTTGTTTTTAGATGCGCCCTTGCCGACGAACGTCACATCCAGCCGGATGTGCCTCCGGGCACGCGGTGTCCGCGCTCGGCGCACTCGGTGTCTGAAATCAATTTTTAGAACCTCCCTTTGAACCGCCGCCGCTGTTATGCGGGACGATGTATTTTTGATAAAGGAACGAGGCGAAAATCATGACCGTGGCGACGCCGAAAAACGCGCCCACGCGATACAACGTTTCGAGGCTGGCGAGGTCGTGCAGGAAAAGCTTGAGCGCGACGACCGCCAGCAACGCCAGCGCCGCGTAACGCGCCAAACGCAACCGCCGCCAGATGCCCGCCGCCAGCAACGCCAGCGCGAACAACGCCCACGCGATCGTGTAGCTCATGTCGCGCGCGAAATTGCCCGAAAACTCCAGCGCGAGCGCGCGGCTGCCCGGCTCCGTAAAAAAGTCGGCGATCTCGATATTGAGCAGCAGAAACGCGAGCACCGCCCCGAGCGCCGGAAGGATTTTTGCGGCGAGCGCGGCGAATTTGTTCTCCCGGTTCTCCCGCCCTGTCCGCCCCGCCGGCTCCTCCCGCTCCTTCCGCCCCGCCAGCCCCTCCCGCCCCGCCATCCGCAAAAACCGCGCCCCGCCAAACAGGCACGCGATGGCGATGCCATACGCGTAAAGATACCAGTTCAAAACCGGCATGTCCCCGCGCGTGTGATAACCGAGCACGGCGGGGTTGAGCGCCAGCCGCGCAAACGCCACCGCGAGCAATCCCGCCCCCGCCCGAGGCAGCGCGCGATGCGGCACGCGCGTGAAAAGCCAGAGCAACGCCGCGCCTTCGAGCGCCCACGCGATCGTGACCCACTCGCGGCTGAACTGAATCGGGAAAACCAGCGTGATAAAAAGCAGCGCCGCGCCCCCGAAAAGCGCGAGCCGCCCCATGCGCAACGGATGCTCCGGCGCATCGAGCCGCAGCACCGCCACAAGACACGCCAGCGCGGGCACCGCAAACGCCGCCGGCACCAGCCCCATGACATCGTTCGGCCAAAACGTCTTTATCATCCAGTAAACAAGCGGAAAAAACAGCGCGCCGCACGCCGCCGACGCAATCCACGCGCCGCGCGTATCCCAAAAGTCTCTGCGGAAAACAAACGGGAACGCCGTGAAGATAACATAAAATCCAATGCACCATCCAAACGCCGCCGTCATCGCCGCCGGCATCGCCGTCGTCGTCGCGGCGGCGGCAGCGGCGGCGGAGGAGGTGGCGGTGGAGGAGGTGGCGGCGGCGGCGATCTGCTGTTCCGCTCCGAAAAAAACGCCCCCGCCCCCGCCCCCATTCCCGCCCCCGCCGCTCGCCTGCCACGCATAACAAACCGCCAGCACGCCCGCCAGTGCGCACGCGGGCAGCCAGTCGTTTTTCAAAAATTTCGCCAGCCCGAGCGTGAGCGCCGTCAAAAGCAACCCGAGTCCGAACATCGGCGTCGGGTCCGCGAGCGCGAGCCGCGCCTCCATCATCACGATCAGCACAAACGGCAGCAACGAGGAGAGCGCAGGAAGCGCCAGCCTGAAACCGGCGTCCGCGTCGCCCGCGCCGCCCGCCCAACTCGCCCCGCCCGTGCCGCCCGCTCCGCGCGCCCCGCTCTCCTTGCCCGCTCCGACTGCTCCGTCCGATCCGACTGCGCCGCCCGGACTACCCGCGCCGCCGCGCCGCCGCGCGATCCAAAGCGACGCCGCGAAAAACAGAACCGCAAACCCGCCCGCGACCAGCAACAAGGACACCGGCACGCGCGTCGTTGCCGCCGGAACCTTGCACAACCAAACCGCCGCGGACACCAGCGTCAGCACCAGCGATACGACCACGCCGGCAAGCGCCCGCGTCACCGCCGCGCAGACGATGGCGACAAAATCAATCAGCAAAATCGCCGGCCACACGAGCCAGGTGTTTTCCAACCCCCGCATCGGACCGATGACCAGCACCAGCACCAGCGCGAGCGGCGCAAAAAACTGCAAGGCCGTTCCGGCGGCGGCGACCCCGCCGCCGCCCGTCTCCTGACGCGCCCGCGCCCGCGCGAGCAACAGCGGAAACGCCGTGTGCAGCACCGCGAACACAAAATACGCGGCCAACGCCCACGGCAGCGAATCCACCCGAAACACGCGCGCATTCAACGTCCACGCGGCCAGCACGACAAAAGCGCCGAGCCACGCGACAGCGTGCAACCGCCGGGAGCCACCGCCGCCGTTACCGCCACCGACGACGACGCCACCACCGCCACCGCCGCGCCAGTCGAGCGCCACCACGGCCAGCACGCACGCGTCGGCCAGAAACACAAAACACGGCAACCCCCACACCGGCAGCCCGCCCCCGCCCCCGCCGCCAAGCCAGAGCGCAAAACCAAACGACACCAACACCAGCCCCGCCACGCCGCGCGCGTGCGCCGCGCCCTCGCGCCGCCACCGCCGCGCCACGCAATACCCCGCGAGAAACAGCGCGTCGAACACCAGACACACCACCATCGCCGTAAGGCCGTTGCCCGCGGGAAACGCGCTCGCCCAGCCGACTTGCACGCAAGCCGTGCCGAGCGCGCCGAGCAGCACGAGAAAATCCCAGCGCCGCCGCAACGCCACCGCATAAAGCCCGATGTTGAGCAGCGCGATGTAACCGAAAAGCCCCGCCGGATTGTCCACGCCCGTCGAAAGCAACGCCGGCGTTGCGAACCCGCCCAGCAGCCCGAGAATCGCGATAAACTTCCCGTGCAAACGCACCGCAAGCGTGAACGCCGCCATCGTGATCAACGCCATCAACGCAAACGTCGGCGCCACGCCGAAAAACGGAAAATGATACAACGCCCGGCAGGCAAACGTGACGCCGTAGAGACTCACAACACCCGCCGCGCACAAGGCGTGCCCCGAAACCGGATACTTTTTTCCCGTCGCGAACACGCCGCCGACGATCAACCCCGCGCCAAAAACAAACCCCGTCGCCGCGCGCACGACCGGCGGAATGAACCCGTGGTCGATCGAGTATTTGAGAAAATACGCCACCGCGAGAAACGCCGCCACCGCCCCGAGCCACGCCAAAAATTTCGTGCCCATAAAAAGTTCCCAATTGAACGGCTGCGCAAGCCGCGCGTGCCGCCGCGCGCCCGCCCCTTCCGCGCCCGGCGCGGAACCCGGCCCCGGCATCGGCGGCGGCTCCGGCATCGGCACCGGCATCGGCACCGACACCGGCGGAAGTGTCGGCGGAGGTGGAGGCGAAGGGGGCGGCGAAAGCGGAGAGCGAGGTGAAATCAATGGCGGCGGCGCGCTTGGAACCGTGTTGCCAGACGGCGCGGCCCCAGCGGCGGCGACAGGCGGCACACCTCCGGCAGTGACGACGGGCGACGCGCCTGTAACCGTGGCGACAGGTGACGCGCCTGTAGCCGTGGCGACAGTCGGCGCACTTGGAACCGTAGAGACGGGCGATGCGGCTCCGACTGCAGAGACAGGCGGCGCGCTTGGAACCGTGTTGCCAGACGGCGCGACTCCGGCGGCAGCGACAGGCGGCACTCCTCCGGCAGTGGCGACGGGCGATGCGCATGGAATCGTGGCGACAGGCGACGCGACTCCGGAGCTGTCCGCATGGGCGACTGAGGATGTTTTTTCAAGCTGACTGGGGACAACCGCAGCCGCCGCAGCCGCCGATACCGCCGATACCGCCGATGCCACCGATGCAGCCGATGCCGCTGGCGTCGCCGGGCTGGCCGCGTTTGCTTTCGGCGTGGGCGGCGGCAAGGATGCGTTGTCGGCGCGGTTCTGAAGCGCGGCGAATTGCCGGCGGGTTTCCCGCAAGTCACGCGAAAGCCCGCCAATCCGCATCACGACCCAGATGGGAAATGCAATGAACACGAGCAGAAACAGGAGGACTGCGAGGATGACGATTGATTCCATGATGGTGTGCAGGGAAGGGTAGGGGGTGTTGTTTGCGACAGGCAACCGATGTTACGCGAGGCGGTCAATCCGGGTGCCACGGGCGACTAGCCCGTGAGATTGCGTGACACGAGCGCCCCGCGCCCGTGGAATTGAGTGGCGCGACCGACCCGCCCGTGGACGGGCGCTCCGCGCCGCCAACCTCCCAAGCCACATGAGCGAGGACGCCCATGCCACTCAACCCAACCTCCCGGACGCATGGGCGAGTCGCCCATGCCACGCAATCCCACGGACTGTCCGCGCAACATCATCGAGCAAAACCATCGCGCCCGGCGGACTTCAAGGCAAGGCCCGCGTGGAAAAGAAAAAACGGCGAGTGGAACGCCGGCGAACGCGGACGCGGAGTGCGATTCAAAATCGAGATCACTGCTGTTACGCGGATTTCGTTTCCAAAGAAGGGTAGGGAGGCCTCTCCGAGGCCTCCGCGAAAACGCTTCGATTTCCCTATGAAAGCTCCAGCTTCGCACCCCGTCTTGCGGAGGCCTCGGAGAGGCCTCCCTACCTGGGACGGATTGCGTTGGGTGGTTCAAAATACCTTCATCCGCGTAACCCCAGCGAGATCATGTGTCCGCCCTCGCGCCCCCCCTCCTTCCTTCGTTCTCGTTCTCGTTCTTCTTTCCTCTTTCCTCTTTCTCCTCTGGGCGGTGCCGCTGAGGGAGAAAGAGAAAGAGAAAGAGAAAGAGAACGAGAACGAGGCGGGAAGAACAAAGGCGTGGCCGGGGCGATTCAAAATCGAGTCCCCCAAAGTGCGCGAGCGTCCTCCCTCATCCCTTTTGATTCTGACAGTCTTTCCGAACACGTTTGGGATTTGAGCGTCCGCTGTCCTTTTTGCGGGACGGCCTCCGTGTTGTCCGCTTTCACCCGTGACGGACAATACGGAGGCCGTCCCGCAAAAAGGACCATCTCATTCGGAAGGGATATGATACCCATTCCCAATGAAAATCACTCTTTTGTAGGGGCGTCGCTTGCGACGTCCGGCTTGATAACCGTGCGCCAGCAACGGGCGTGCACCAACAAAGGCCGTGAACCAGCAACGGGCTTCGCAAGCGAAGCCCCTACATGGCTCTGCTTCTAAAGTGTCCTGTTCACTGGGAAAGGGTATGACAACCGCCGCGGCATCCTTGGCAAACGTCGGCGGTCTCGGCGATACCGCCCTACCCTGAAGACACAAGCTCGTTGGGAAATGATAGTAGCTCTCACCCGTTTTCGCGCGCGCCCGTTTTCGTGTGCGCTTGTTTTCACGTGCGTCCATTTTCGCGCGCGCTCATTTCCGTCGCAGCAGGAATGCCGCAGCGCCGTCGTGTCCGGCGAGCCACGGATAGGCGAGCACGCTTTTCTCAAGCTCGAAACGCGCGCCGGTCCGCTCCAGAAACGCCGAGACCACGCGCTCGTTTTCCACCTCGTCCACGCTGCACGTGCTGTAAACCAGGCGCCCGTTCGCGGCCACGCGCCGCGCCGCCGCGCCGAGCAACGCGAGTTGCTGCTTCGCGTGCTTCTCGATGTCGCCCGCGCGCAGCCGCCATTTCACGTCCACGCGGTGCCGCATCACGCCCGTGTTGGAGCACGGCGCGTCGAGCAGCACCGCGTCGTAGTCCTCCGGCAGGTTGTGGTCCGCAAACAGGCGCCGCCCCGCTTTCGTCAAGTCCGCCTGCACCAGCGCCACCTCCACGCCCGCCGCCGCGCGCGCCAGGTTTTCGCGCAGCCGCTCGATGCGCGGTCCCGGCAGGTCCAGCGCCACCAGCCGCGCGGGCGCGCCTTCGCCCGCCTCCTTCGCGGCGGCCAGCATGTCCGCGAGCAGGAGGCTCTTGCCGCCTGGCGCGGCGCAGGCGTCGAGGATGCGCTCGCCCGGCCTCGGCGCGAGCAGCCCGGCGGCGAGGCGCGTGGACGCGTCCTGCACATAAATGCGTCCGTCCGCGATGGCCGCGCCCGTCTCGGCCCAGTGGCCCGGACGCACCTCGTAAAACCTCGGCCATTGCGTCGGCGCCAGCCACGCGCGTTCCGCGTCCGACGGTGTCCGCGCGCGCGGGCGCCAGCGCGCCAGCACCGGCGCGGGTTTTTGGTTCCATTCCAAAAAGGCGCGCGCGCCCGCCGCCGAGAATTGCGCCAGCCAGCGTTGCACGAGCCACTCCGGATGCGAGAACCACGCGGCCAGCCGCGCCGCCGTCGCGAGCGCGGGCGGCGCGGCATCCGCGGCCAGCGCGGCGGCGAGCCGGCGCACGACGGCGTTGACCAGCCGGGCCTCGGGCGCGCTCGCGAGCGTCTTGGTCTGCTCGACCGCGTGGTGCACCACGCGCGCGGCGTGATGCTCGTCGCCGCCTTCGATCAACTCAAAACCCGCCACCAGCAGCACCGCTTTCAGGCGCGGGCGCGGCGCGCGCTTCATCAGGGCCGACAAAGGCGCGTCGATGCGGCCCATGTGCCGGATGGCGCCGAAAAGCAGGCTCTGGCAGCGGCCTCGCTCGACGCCGGCCAGCGTGCGCGGCAGCGATTCGAGCAGCGTGTCGGCGCGCTCGTTTTTTTCGAGCCAGCGCGCGAGCAGCATCACCGCGAGCGACCAGGGTGCCGCCGGTTGAGGGGAGTCCGTCGTGGAAGTTTCGGGCATTGCGCCAACGTTCGCAGCCCGCGTCCGTTGGCAAGGAATTACGTCGCGGGGCGGGCGGGCGGCATCCGCTCAGAAGCGGAAGCCGTAGCCGGCGGAAAGGCTCCAGGGGGTCCGGCAGGAGAGGGCGAAGCCGGCCTCGTAGTCGAGGTTGAGCCTGTGGTTTTCGCTTATCCGCCAGGCGAGGCCGGCGCCGATTTCGAGGCGGGTGTCGTCCATGTCGGGGCGCAGGGTGACGGAGCCGGAGCGGATGAGGCCGCCACTTGCGTTGAGCCAGGCCGCGCCGAGTTTGGCATAGGGTTGGAGTTGACCGCCTGCGGAGGTCGTCAGCGAGCGTCCGAGGATGTAGGCGGCCCGGATCTGCCACGCGTCCATGTCCGATGTTTCGACGGCCAGCGGGGTCGCGCCGGGGGCGATGGCGCGCGTGGTGTGGTTTTTGGAGAAAACGCGCGTGAAGGCGGCTTGCGCCATTTGCTCGAGGAACCAGCCGGCGTCGCCGGGCAGGGCGCGTTTTTTGCCGATTTCGAAGCTGGCGCCGGCGGCGTCGCCCCGGTAGTCGGCGCTGGAGTCACTTCCGGCAAGTCGCGTGTCGAGGTTGGCGAATTTCAGGACGAGGTCAACGTGCAGGCCGTTGTCGCGCAGCCAGGAGGCGTAGAGGCCGCCGTGGTTGCTGGTGACATCGCCGCTGGCGTCGCCGCCGTCACGGAAGCGGATGTCGTTGACGCCGTGGCCGGCGAAGAGGCCGGTCACGATGGTGTCGCCGGGGGCGGGGCGCCAGATTTTGTCGGCGCCGGCGTCGGCGCCGTGGATGAGCTGGCGGTGGCGGCGTCCGGCGACCTTGCCGCTGACGTTGTATTGGGCGCCGTGGGCGCGGAGCCAGAGGCCGGCGCCGACGGCGGAGGAGTCCGTGCCGGCGGCGTGGCGCGCGTCGGCGAGGTGGTTTGTGAGGCTGGAGAGTTGCGCGAACCAGAGGTTTTGCTGGGCGACGAGGCCGCTGTTGAGGACGACGCCGAGGGCGTTGACCGTGGATGCGTCGGCGATGGCGGCGACATACCAGTCCGTCGCATCGAGGCCGAATGTCGCGCCGTTTTGCACTTCGTAGTCGAAGAAGCCGGCGGTGAGGGTGCCGGTGAAGGTGGCCGCGCCGCCTTGCGTGCTCACGACGAGGAGCGGGGCCTCGGTGCCGGCGGGGTCGGCGCCGGTGTTGGCCAGCAGGAGGGTGTGCGCGCCGGTGGCGGCGCCTTGGATGTCGAGGCGGTCGGCGGCGCCGGCGGCGATGTCCACGTCCATGCGGAAGGTGCCGGAGCCGGCGAGGGCGCCGGCGAGGGTGAGGGTGCGGTTGAGGTTTACGAAGTCCACGAGGCCGTGGTTGGTGAGGGCGGCGAGGGTTTGGTCGTGGCCGCCGAGGTTGAGGGTGGCGCCGGGGGCTATGGTGACGCCGGAGCTGGCGGCGAGGGCGCCGGGGGTGGCGAGGCGGAGGATGCCGGCGTGGATGGAGGTGGGGCCGGTGTAGGTGTTGGCGGCGGAGAGGACGAGGGTGCCGGGGCCGGCTTTGTCGAGGGCGGTGACGGCGGGGGTGTTGGCGAGGGGCGTGTCCACGTCGAACTCGACGCCGTCGGCAAGGGTGAAGGTGCCGCTGGCGGCGGCGGCGGTGGCGTTCCATGCGAGGCCGAGGGTGATGTCGTAGGTTTTGGCGTCGGCGCTCTTGGCGGCGCTGCCGATGACGAGATAGTCCGCGCCGGAGGTGCCGCCGACGATGACGTTTTTCGTCGCGAAGTCGCCGGCGATGGTGCCGGAGGTGGCGCGGATGAGCGTGGCCGCGCCGGTCAGCTCGCTGGCCTTTGCCGCCGCGATTCCGCCGACATCGCCGGTGACGTTGAGCGTGCCGCCGAGGGTGGCGCCGCCGACGGTGAGTTTCGCGTCCGTGCCGCCGGCGAGGGTCATGGTGAGCACGCCGTGCTCATTTTGTGAATACATGCCGCCGATGGTCGCGGCGCCGTCGCCGGCGATGGCAAGGGTGGCGCCGGTGGCGGGGTCGAGGCGGAGAGCGCCCGCGGAGTTGATCCGTCCGCCGCCGGCGATGGTGAGCACGCCGCCGGCGATGATGGTGTCGCCGGTGTAGGAGTTGGCCGCGCTGAGGGTGAGGGTGCCGTCGCCGGCTTTGGTGAGGGAGGAGACGCCGGCGGCGGTGTCGGTGAGCGGGATGTCAATGTTGAACGCCTCGCCGGGGGCGAGGGTGAAGGTGCCGCTGGCGGCGGCGGTGGTGGCGTTCCATGCGAGGCCGAGGGTGATGTCGTAGGTTTTGGCGTCGGCGCTCTTGAAGGCGTCGAAGAGGAGGTAATCGGGCTGGCCGGCGCCGGCGCTGATGGAAATGTTTTTTGCCAGGAAATCACCCGCGAGCGTTCCGCTGGTGGCGCGGATGATGGTAATCCCGGAACCGACCAGGTCGCTGGCATTCGCGCCGCCGGCGTCGGAGGAGGCGCCGGTGACGTTGAGCGTGCCGCCGAGGGTGCCGCCGCCGACGGTGAGTTTCGCGCCGGGGCCGCCGAGGGTGAGGTCGAGGGTGCCTTGCTCGTCTTGCGAATACACGCCGTCCACGGACGCGGAGCCGGAGCCGGCGATGGTGAGCGTGGCGGCGGAAAGGCGGAAGTCGCCGCCGGCGACGGCGAGCAGGCCGTCGCCGACAGTGGTGTCGCCGGTGTAGGAATTGGCCGCGCTGAGGGTGAGCGCGCCGGGGCCGAGTTTCACGAGCGATTTGCCGTCCCAGGCGCTGCCGGCGATGTCAGCGGCGGCGCGGTCGGCGAGCGGGACATCCACCTCGAAGGCTTCGCCGGAGGCGATGGTGAACGCGCCGGCGGCGGCGGCGGCGGTGGCGTTCCAGGCGAGGCCGAGGGTGATGTCGTAGGTCTTGGCGTCGGCACTTTTGGCGGCGTTGCCGATGACGAGGTAGTCGGCGCCGGAGTCGCCGCTGATGGAGATGTTTTTCACCGCGAAATCCCCGGCGAGGGTGCCGGTGACGGCGCGGATGAGCGTGGCGGCGCCGGCCAGTTCGCTGGCTTTCGCCGCGGCGCCGCCGGCGGCTGCGCCGGTGATGTTGAGCGTGCCGTCGAGGGTGGCGCCGCCGGCGATGGCCAGATAGGGCGTCGTGCGCGCGGCGTCGAGGGTGATGGTGAGGGCGCTGGCGGCGTTTTGGGCGTAGTCGCCGGCGATGGCGACGGTGCCGGTGGGCGCGATGACGATGGCGCCGGCGCCGGCGAGGCCGTTGGCGAGGCTGCCGTTGTTTTGCCAGAAGCCGGCGATGATGGCGGTGCCGGTGGCACCGGCGGCGACGCCGAGGGTGCCGCTGGTGTTGAGCACGGCGCCGCCGGCGGCGATGTCGAGGAGGCCGGCGCCGGAGCGTCCGATTTCGATGGAGGAGGCGGCGGTGAGGAGGCCGTGGACGGTGGCGGCGCCTCGTCCGGTGGGGGTGTTGCCGATGATGAAGATGTCGCCGACGGTGACGGTGCCGCTGGCGGCGATGTCGAGGATGCCGGTGCCGGTGACGCCGAGGTTGAGGTAGCCGCCGGTTTCCCAGAGGCCGGCGACGGCGGCGCGTCCGTAGGCGGTTTCGACTTGATTGCCGATGTTGGTGTAGGAGCCGACTTTGACGGTGCCGGAGGGGCCGACGATGACTTCGCCGCTGCCCCGGCGTCCGAGGTGGAAGTAGGAGGAGTTGTCCCAGAGGCCGTGGACGATGGCGGTGCCGGTGACGCCGGGGTTGTAGGCGAGGTAGCCGACGACGTTGCCGACGGTGCCGGTGGACTCGATGGTGAGCAGGCCGTTGCCGAGGTAGCCGACGACGAGGTCGCCGCCGTTTTGCCAGAGGCCGGCGATGGTGGCGGCGCCGGAGCCGCTTCCGTTGCGGGCGAGGTGGCCGTTGGCGGTGTTGAGCAGGACGGCGTCTGGGGCGACGAGGAGGGTGCCGCTGCCGTAGTTGCCGACGTATAAGGTGCCGGCGGTGACGGTGCCGCCGGTTTGGATGGTGAGGGCGCCTGTGCCGCCGGCGGCGGCGCCGATGGATAATTGGTCAGTGCCGGCGCGCCAGTAGCCGCCGACGGTGGCGACTCCGTATCCGCCGGCGGTGCCGCCGAGGGTGACGCGCGTGGTGGTGTTGTCCACGGTGCCGCCGGCGGTGATTTCGAGGTGGCCGGAGCCGGCGTGGCCGATGAGGAAGGTGCCGGTGTTGGCGAGGTGGCCGGCGACGATGGCGGTGCCGGTGGCGACGCTGCCGTTGCCGATGTAGAGGTCGCGTCCGGCGGTGACGGTGCCGCCGGCGGCGATTTCAAGGTAGCCGACGCCGGCATCGCCGACGATCAGGGTGCCCGTGCTGAGCCAGGCGCCGTCCACGAAGGCGGTGCCGGTGGCGCGACCGGCGTCGGAGCCGGAGTTGAAGTAGCGGCCTATGTAGGCGTTGCTGTTTTGGACGGTGCCGGTGACGCCGACTTGGAGGAAGCCGTCGCCGGAGCGACCGACGGAGAGTTCGCCGGCGTTGAGCCAGACGCCGTCCACGAAGGCGGTGCCAGTGGCATTGTCGAGGGTGGCGCCGGAGCCGAGGCCGCGGTTGCCGAGGGCGTTTTCTCCGGTGCTGTCGGTGGTGACGGTGCCGCCGGCGGCGATGCGCAGGAGGCCGCGCCCGCCGAGGGGTGCGACGGAGCCGGCGCTCGCGCGGAGGTGGCCGACGGAAATGATGCCGGCGGTGTGGAGGTGGGCGGAGGCGGAGACGACGATTTCGCCCCGTGTGTCGGCGTCCTGCCCGAGGTAAATGCCGCCGGAGGGGCTGGTGGCGGAGAAGAAGGCGCCGGGGTTGAGGATGAGGGTGCCGCTGGAGCCGGGAGTGGCCGGGGAGGCGTTGCCGCCGATGTAGGCGAGGTTGCCGACGATGACGCGTCCGCCGTTTTCGACGATGACGGTGCCGTTGGCGTCGTCCTCGCCGATGGAGAGGTTGGTGCCGATGTCGAGGAGGCCCTTGACGAGGGTGGTGCCGCTGCTGCGGGTGCCGTCGGCGGCGACGCTGCTGCCGATGTGGGCGTAGGAGCCGATTTTCACGATGCCGCCGGAGAGGATTTCGAGGTAACCGTCGCCACCGGCGCGGCCGAGTTGGAGGTAGGTGGCGGTTTCGAGGTAGCCGTGGACAATGATGGTGCCGCTGGTGTTGATTTGGCCGCCAACGCGGAGGTAGGAGGCGCTTGTGAGGGTGCCGCTGGCGCCGATGGTCATGGTGGCCACGCCGTTTTCGGCAAAGCGGAAATAGCCGCCGGTGTTCCAGACGCCGTCAATGGTGGCGGTGTTGCCGGTGCTGCCGGGGTTGCGTCCGACCCAGGAGTTGGCGGCGTTGCCGAGGGTGCCGCCTTGGGCGATGTAGAGGGTGCCGGTGCCGTGTTCGCCGACGTAGAAGGTGTTGGCGCGGACGGTGCCCCCGGCGAGGATGTTGAGGACGCCGGTGGCGCCGGCGCCCTCTCCGACGGCCAATTCGCCGGTGGTGTTGTTCCACGCGGCGGAGACGTTGACGACGGAGTAGTCGCCGGCGCCGTGGCCGATGTTGGTGTCGCGCACGGTGGTGGCGCCGGTGATGGTGATGGTGCCGGCGGTGATGAAGTGGGTGTCGATGGTGTGGGTGGGGGTGACGGAGGTGGTGAGATCCTCGTCGGAGAACCAGTTGGTGTTTTCGGTGAGGGTGCCGGTGCCGCCGCCCCAATAGATAGGGGCGGCGAGGGCGAAGTCGGGAACGAACACCGCAAGCGCAAAGGCGAGGGCGGCGGAGAGGACGGCAATGGAGCGGCGCGGGGCGCCGCCGGGGGAGCGAGGTGTCGTAGTCATGGTGGGAGAATTCCGGTGGTTGCGAGCGGAAGTTACAGGCGCGGCCAGTATATCCATTTTCGGATATACAACGAACGCGGGGAAATGGCGGCGGGCGCGGTAAAACGTGTCCGTATCCGCTATGATCAAC
>JAIRTK010000192.1 GCA_031254955.1 Opitutaceae bacterium | reverse complement strand
CCCCTAACATAAGCAAAAGCCCACAACGCACGCCTTTAATGGTCGGGCGCGGCGGCCCGCCGAGCCGCGAGCGGTTCCCACGGCTCGGCGGTTCCCACGGCTCGGCAGTTCCCACGGCTCGGCGGTTCACACGGCTCGGCGGGACGCCTCGTCCTACCCTTAACGGCTTCCTTAGTGGGATTTTCATTAGAAAAGGGTATGACACTTTAGAAGCAGAGCAATGTAGGGGCTTCGCTTGCGAAGCCCGTTGCTGGAGCACGGTTATCAAGCCGGGCGTCGCAAGCGACGCCCCTACAATAGAGTCATTTTCATTGGGAATGGGTATTACGGAAAGAAAGCGGCGCAGAGCGGACAGGCCAGGTCGCGAGCGCGGCGGGAGAGGATGGCGGCATGGGCGGCGGGACAGAACGGCTGGAGAGGCGGCGGGACAGGGCGCGGGAGAGCGAAGCGGCGGCGGTTACGGTGCGGGCGGCGGCGGCGTAGCGGATGGCGGTGACGGTGGCGACAGAGCGGGCGGCGACGGCAGTGGCGACGGCGGCGACGGTGGCGGCAGGGCGGGCGGCGACGGCAGTGGCGACGGCGGCGACGGTGGCGGCAGGGCGGGCGGCGACGATGGTGGCGATGGTGGCGGCAGGGCGGGCGGTTGCAGGCCGAGGCGATTGTATCGTTTGGCCATCACTTGGTAAAAGCCGGCACGCTTTTCCGGCGGAAGCTCGGCGGCGATTTTGCGGATGGCGGCGCGCAGTTCCGTCTGCATCTGGGCGAAGGCTCTCATGCGAATCGCGCGCATGGTTCCCGCCGATTCGCGCAGCACCGCCTCCACCCGCGCCTCCTCTTCCGGCGTGAGCGCGAGCGATTGAGTCAGGTCGGCCTGGATGCGGGTGACGGCGCGTTCGGATTGCGCCGGCCATGCTTCGGGGCCGGCTTGGAGCCGGATGCGCAAGGCGCGGGCGCCGAGCCACACCGTGCTCGCGCCGCCCGCCGCGGCGCCGAGGAGAAGACCCGCGACGGCGGCGGCCCACACGCGGCGGCGTTTGGAGCGACGCGGCGATGGCGATGGCGATACCGGCGGCGACGGCGGTGGTGTTGCGTGCGGCGTCTGCGGCGGCGGCGTTGGCGGCGATGTTGGTGGCGACGATGCTAGTGGTGGCAGTGGTGGCGATGCTAGTGGTGGCGTCGGCGATGCCGGCGGTGGCGGCGAGTCTGGCGGTGGCGGCGTTGCCGGCAATGGCGATGGCGGTGGCAGATGAGTTGCGTGCGGCGGCGGCGACGTTGGCGGTGTTGGCGGCGCCTGCGGCAGCGGCGGCGTTGGTGGCGTCGGCGGCGATGCCGGCGTTGGCGGCGTTGGCGTTGGCGGCGTTGGCAGTTGAGGGGTGTTCACAGCGCACCTCCCCATTGCGCCCAGTCGAGCGCGGTCCAGACTTCGGCGACTTGCCATGTGATCGCCGCCGCCAGCACGCACGCGGCGGCGAGGCACGCGGGAATGACGCGTCTCGCGGAGAGCCAGCCGGACGGCTCCGCCTGCCAGTCCGCCGGGGCGCCGGGCGGCGGCGGCAGGGCTTGCGCGGCGGCTTGGCCGACCGCGCGGAGCAGCGCGGCGGTGTCCAGGGGCGGCGGGGTGTCGTCCGCCGCTTGGCGAACCAGTTTGTCCCAGCGCGCGGGGTCGCGGGTGGGGCCGGTGTTGGAGGGTGTTTTCATGATAAAAGCGGGCGGTCAGAAAAATGCGCGTTCTTTCAGGCGGGCGCGCAGGCGGGCGCGGGCGCGCCAGGCGCGGAGTTTGGTCGCGGTCACGGTCCAGCCGAATCGCGCGGCGATTTCCGCCAGCGGGCGGTCTTCCAGATAATACAATGTGAGCAGCGCGCGGTCGTCGGGCGGGAGTTCGGCCAGGATTTCTTTCACTTCGCCGGCGGCGGCGCGCGCCGCCGGGTTGGCGGCGGGGTCGATCGCCTCGGGCATCGCCGTGTCGCGGGCGCCGGGAGGGAGGCCGGCTTCGTGGTCCGGTTCCGCCAGATGGCGGCGGCGCACGGATTGGCGGCGGAAATAGTCGCGTCCGGTGTTCGTGGCGATGCGCAGCAGCCAGTGCGCGAAGGGTTGCTCCGCGCGCCAGCCGCCGAGTCCGCGCACCATGCGCAGAAACGTTTCCTGCACGAGGTCGTCGAGGTCGGCCCGGTTGCGCACGAAGCGCCAGAGCAGCCGCGCCACCGTGTCTTGATGCCGCGTCACGAGTGATTCCAGCGCGCGGGTGTCGCCTTCGCGTGCGCGGAGTGCGCAGGCTTCGTCGTCGTCGGCGGTGGTGGTGGCGGTGGCGGTGGTTGCGGTGGCGTCGGCGGCGGTGTCGGCAGCGGATGCGGCGGTGTTGCGTGCGGCGGTGGCGGATGCGGCGGCGGCGACGACGTTGCGCGCGGCGGATGTGGTGGTGGCGGCGGATGCAGTGTCGGTGGCGGATGCGGTATTGTTGTTGTCGGCGGCGGGATTGCGTGCGTCGGTGTTGCGTGCGGCAGATGTGGCGGCGGGATTGCGCGCGGCGGGGTTTGCGGGGCGGGGGAGCGCGCGGATGGCCGGCTTCTTAAAAACAGGAGTCCAGTTCGGAGCGTGACAAAAAAACACGCGCAAGTTTTGCGTTTCGACGGCGGCAGGGTTCACAATCTTCTTTAACGCGCCGCGCCCGGCCTGGGTTTCGGAGAAAATTTGCGAAAAACGCGAAACCGTTCCGCCGCCGCCGCGTTAAGGGAAGGTGCAATCGCAAGCTTAATCCCAACATTCAGCAGTCATTCCATCATCATCGTCATCATGAAAACAATTCGCATGGGCATCACCGTCCTCATCTTTTCTTGCGCCGTCGCGTCGGCCTGCGCCGCCGTGCCGACCTGCACTGTCGCATCGGTCTGTGCCGCTGCGTCGGCCTGTGCCGCCGCGGATCCGTCGGGAGTCTGGAAGTTTGAATTTGAGGGCGCCCAAGGACGCAAGCTGGAGTCCACGCTTACGTTGAAACTGGACGGAGGCCGGCTCACGGGCGTCATCGACAACCGCGGCGGCAAGGTGAAGATCAGCGACGCGAAGTTCGAGGGCGACCGGGTTTCGTTCAACGTCGTGCATAATATCCGCCGGCGCGAGTTTGTCACCAGTTATTCCGGCAGGCTGGATGGCGACACGATCAAGGGCACCGTCTCCACGAGGGACCGGGATGGACGGATGCGGAGCCGTGAGTGGGAGGCCAAGCGCCCGTCCGAATAGGGGGTTGAGGCGGGGATTTGATTTAAAGGTTTTCTTTTTTGGTTCCCCGCTCTTTTCGATGAGACAGCAAAGCCCCGGAGGGGCGACGAGCGCTGCCTCCGCTCCACGGACGCGCGTTGTAAAATCCATTCAACATAGACAGGCAATAGTGAGATCAAGGAGAACATGGGGAAAGATGAAGGTTTAGTAAAAGGAGGAGTGATGAGG
>JAIRTK010000161.1 GCA_031254955.1 Opitutaceae bacterium | reverse complement strand
CTTGGGCATGGTGTAGTCTTTCGATGAGGCCGGGGCGCCGGGAACAAGGGCGGCCAGCATGACAAGAAGCGGGATGGCGGCCCGGATGGTGACGGAGAATATTGTGAGAGAAGGCATGGCGGAAAAAGTCGTGCTTATATTATTTACTGATGTTACGCGGCCTCCCCGTCCAACGGCCCGGCGAGGTCTGTTTATGGAGTGCGGCGACCTGTCGCCGCTTTTGACGGCGCGACCTGTCGCGCCGCCCCGCCGCCCGAGGGAAGCCCAAGGGAAAACGGGGCGGACCGACAGGTCGGCCCGTCCAACGCGGCGACCTGTCGCCGCACTCCATAAAAACCGTCTGCGTAATATCAGTCATGTAAATCGGAGCGTGGTGGCGGAGGCCTCGGAGAGGCCTCCCTGCCTTGGTGCTTGTTGAGTTTGATTTTTCAACGCGCCTTTATGCTTTATAAACGGCGTCAGTAAACGAGAGCGCGGAAATTCCTCACGCGGTGGAAGGTGATGAGGTTGCCGTCGTGGGCGTTCTTCGCGCGGGCGTCGCCGCTGCGGGAGAGGATGACGAGGTCGTCGCCGTCGATATCCATCGCCGCGTAGTGGCGCGCCTGTCCGGGCGTGTCGCCAATCGCCACCACGCCGGCGAAGCACCAATCGACGAGGTTTTTTGAGAAATGCAGCACGAGGCGGTGGCGCTCGTTGCTTGGGGTCGCGTAGCGTTCGGGCGGCAGCCTGTCGGAGCGCGTCATGCTGTCGGTGGCCTGCGAGCCGAGCAGCCAGTAGAGTTTTGTCTTTTCATCATGCGTGATATGAAAACGCATCTGGCCTCCGGGCATGGGCAGCCAGAGGATTTTCTTGCCGGAGGGCGCGGTCTGGAGGGACGGCGTCAGGCTGCCGTCGGCGTGCTCGGTGAACGTGCACAGCGCGGCGTAGCCGGTGCCGCCGGTGTGGGCGCGCAGGAGGACGTGGAAGGTGCGGCCCGCAGGGTCGAACCAGTAGTGGTCGGGGTCGGTGATTTGCGCGATGTTGGCCTCAAGCCAGCCGGGCGGGGCGACACGGAGGTTTTTGCCGGGAATCCGGGAGGGGATGTTGACGGCCTCGGGGAAATTCATCGGGAAAAACGGCACGCCGAAGTAATCCGGCAGCGTGTTTTGGCGGTAGCCCGGCACAAGGTCCTTGAACGCAACCTCGGCGGAGAAGGTCCAGCTTTGGGGCTTGGTGAGGTCGGAGTCCTCGCGGGCGCGCATGAGGACGGGCGCGAGGTCGCCGGGCACCCAAGCCTTGATTTCGCGGTTCACGGCGCGCTCGACGACGAGGTAGATGTTGCCGTTGGCGCGGATGAAATTGGCGGCGTGCTGGTGCCAGCCGGTTTCTTTCACCAGCGGCACCGGTTCCGACCACGTGGCGCCGGCGTCGTCGGAGCGGATGATGGCGAGTTTGTTCGAGCCGAGGGCATACACGGCGCCGCCGGCGAGCAGCAGGCGGGCCTGGCCGATGCGATGCACCGCGCGCTCCGTCCAAGTGGCGCCGCCGTCGTCGGACGTGAGGAAGTGCATGCCCACGCCCTCGGTGTGTTTTTTGTTGTGCTTGTTGCTGAGGGAATATCCGGCCACGAGCCGGCCCGACGGCAGGCGCAGGATGGTGGGGTTATAGAGCGGCAGTTTCTGCGGGTCGGGCGACTCGGCGACGACGACGTGCTCCTGCGCCAGCGGCCGGATCGGGCCGGCGAAGAGAGCGGAGGAGAAGTCCGGGATGCAAAAAATAGTAATACAGGCAAGGTGAAGCAGGGTTTTCATAAAACAGGTCTATTTCTTAATGCTTATTGTTTTTGGATAGAGCGGACGGAATTTGATAACCGATGTTACGCGACGCAACGAATTTTGCAGGGTCTGATCTTGTGTCAGGCCGCTCCGTCAATCCCGGCCTGACGCAAGGTCAGGCCCTACGCGCCGCGTAACATCAGTTAATAAAATGAACGGAATGGTTTTTAATTTTGTTCATTCTTTCTCATTCTGTTCATTCCGTCTAAAATAATGGTTCGGTTTTTTATCGCGGAAGCACGGAAGGGCGGAAACGCTGAAAAAAGGAATGAGATCGGCTTGTTTTCGTGTTTCCGCAATTCCGTGTTTCCGCGATTATTTTAATGGTTCGTTTTTGTTTAACCACGGAGACACGGAGAACACGGAGTTCGGAAGGAGTTTTTTTATTAAAATCTCTTTCATAGCTCCGTGCTCTCCGCGTCTCCGTGGTTAAATTAATGGTTCGTTTTTTAATCGTGGAAGGGCGGAAGGACGGAAGCGCTGAAAAAAGGAATGGGATTGGCTTGCTTCCGTGTTGGCTGATGTCGCTTCGCTCGGAACCGCAATTCCGTGCTTCCGCGATTAAATCAATGGTTTGTTTATTGACCGGCATTGCCGCCGCCCCGGAGAGTCAGGCGGTTCCGGGGCGGCGGGTTGCGGTGGTTTGGTTTGGTGTTGGCGCGGTTACTTGAAGAACCGGTCAAGGGTGTCGGAGACTTTTTTGGCGGTATCCGCGGCGCGGTTGGCGGTGTCGGACGCGCGGTCGGCGGTGCTGGTGACGGAGTCAACGCCGTCGAGGGTGCTGTTGGTTTCCTGGACGCCTTGCCGGGCTTTCTGGCCCGCGGGGGTCGAGCAGCCGGCGGCGGCGAGGGCCGCGACCGCAAGCGTGAGCAGGGCGATGGCGCGCGGGAGCGCGCGGGGGGTGGTGCGTGTTTTCATGGCGTGTATCTGGATGGAAATGGGCGCGCGGTTTTCAGGCCGCGCGGGAGGGGCAACAGGCCCGTCCACTTTTGTCTTGGGGAAAGGGCGCGGGAAGTTGCGGATTATTTTTTTGAGGGGATTATTTTTTTTGCGGGTCCTCCCAATCGAGGCCGAGGGTGGCGAGGGCGGCGCGGAGGGCGGGCATATCCCAGAGGTGGATGACGCCGTCGCTTTCGTGCACGGCGAGCAGGCGTCCGTCCGGGCTGAAGGTGGTGCGGCTGCCGGAATTGCGTTCGCTGTCCAGGGAGAGCTGGATGACGGGTTCGGCGTAGCTCGCGCCTTGGAAGAGGATGACGCGGGCGGCGCCGGAGGCGCAGAGGTAACGTCCGTCGGGCGAGAGGCTGAAGGAGAGAAAGTTGCCGAGGTCGGGCGCGCCGGGGAGGCGTTCGCCGGTGGCGGCGTCCCAGATGGAGAAGGCGCGGCGACCGGAGGCGAGGATGCGGCGTCCGTCGGTGGAGAAGCGGACGAGGCCGGCTTCGCCGCCGTCGAGTTCGCGGAGTTTGGCGCCGGTGGCGGTGTCCCAGAGGTGCACGATTTTGGAGGCGGGGCGGCTGCTTTGCGCGGCGGAGGTGGTGGCGAGGATCGCGCCGTCGGCGGAGAGCGCGGCGGAGAGGGTTTCGTTTTGGACGCGGAATCGGCGGGGGTGGGCGGCGTTTTGCGCCATCTCGCGGGCAGGAATGCCCGCGCTCCTTTGGGCGGCGTTTTCCAAAGCCACGGGCGGGTCGTCCGCGGCATCCGGCCTCCCGGGCGGGTCGTCCGCGGCACCCGGGCCGGGCGTCGCAAGCGACGCCCCTACGGGCCAGAGGTGGACGGTGCCTTTGTCGCGGCTGACGAGGATGGCGTGGCGGGGGTTGAGGCCGAAGTCGCTCAGCGTGCAGCCTTGCTCGGTGGTGAGCATGACGGGCGGGGCGAGGGGGGCGGCGGGGTTGCCGGGGTCGAAGGGGTGGCGGGCGAGGCCGGTGTTGCGGGTGGCGACGAGGAGGGCGGAGCCGTCGGGCGTGAAGAGCGCGGAGGTCTCGGTTTCGGGGCCGGGGCGCAGGGTGGCGGCGAGGCGGCGGCGGTCGAGGTCCCAGAGGAAGACGGCTTTGCGCGTGGAGGTGGCGAGCCAGCGGGCGTCGGGGGAGAAATCGACGGCGGCGGTGACGGTGGCGTCGTTGCTGCGTCCGGGCGGGGTGAGGGTGCGGCAGACGGCGTCGCCGGTGACGATTTCAAAGAGGGTGGCTTGGGGGAGGAAGTTGGTGGAGACGAGGCGGGCGCCATCGCGCGAGAAGCGGAGCACGGGTTCGTGGCCGTGGTTTGAATAGGAGACGAGGCGTTTGCCGGCTTCGGCGTCCCAGAGGGAGATTTTTTTGTCTTGCGAGGTGGTGGCGAGGAGGCGTCCGTCGGGGGAGAAGGCGAAGTGGGTGACGCGGTTGCGGTGGGCGTCGAGCACGCGCCGGCGCGCGCCGGTGGCGGCGTTCCAGAGGTAAACGCCGCCGTCGTTGCAGCCGACGGCGAGGGTGTCGCCGGCGGGACTCCAGTCGAGGAAGGAGACGGCGGCGGGGTGTTCGAGGGCGCGGAGTGTCGCGCCGGTGAGCGGGTCGCGGATTTCGACGGTGGCGAGGCCGCGGTCGGCGACGGCGAGTTTTTGGCCGGTGCGGTCAAAGGCGAGTGCGAGCGGGGCGGCGGGGGTGGCGGAGCGGGCGAGTTCGCTGCCGGTGAGGGTGTCGTGGAGGGTGTAGCCGCCGTCGGCCAGTTCGATGGCGGCGAGCCGTCCGTGGCGGGAAAAGGCGCAGCCGAACCAGAAGCGCGTGCTTTGGTAGGGGCGGTTGCGGGCCACGCGACCGGGCAGTTCGAAGGCGAGGCGGTGCGCGCGGGTGTCCCAGACGCGGATGAAGCCGTTGAGGTGGCGGGAGGCGATGTAGCGTCCGTCGGCGGAAAAGGGCGAGAGGGAGAGGATGGTGGCGCCGGTGCCGGGGTAGCGGGCAAGCTCGGCGTGGTCGTCGAGGCGGCGGAGGGCGAGGGCGTCGTCCCGGTCGGTGCACACGAGGTAGCGTCCGAGGGCGGGGTCGAAGGCGACGGGGTAGTTTGGCGAGGCGCGGACGGTGGTGACGCGGGCGGGGCGGAGGTCGGTGAGGGAGAGGAGGGCGGCGGCTTCGCTGCGGATTTCGTCGCTGGCGCGGAGGCGCGTGGCGGCGCGCAGGGATTCGAGGCCTTCGAAGCGGTGCCCGGCCTGGCCGGTCTGGCGTCCGAAGCGCACTTGCATGAGGAGGGAGTTGTAGAGTTCATCCTGCGCGTTGCGTTCGGCGGCGACGGCGCGGTCGCGTTGCGCGGCGATGTTGAGGGCGGCGTTTATGCTGACGGCGGCGACGGCGGCGAGGAGGAGGACGACGCTGGCGGCGAGCGAGGAGATGACGGGCTGGCGGAGGCAGAAGCGCCAGACTTGGCCGGCGAGGCCCGGCGGGCTGGCGAGGACGGGGCGGCCCGCGAGGTAGTTGTCGAGGTCGTCGGCGAGGGCGGCGGCGCTGGCGTAGCGGTCGGCGGGGTTGCGGGCGAGGCATTTCAGGCACAGCGTGGCGAGGTCGCGGTCGATGGCGGGGTTGACGGCGCGGGGCGAGGGGGGCGGGCCTTGGGAGAGGTTTTCGATGACTTCAAAGGGCGTGGCGCCGGTGGCGGGCGGGTTGCCGGTGAGCAACTCGTAGAGGATGGCGCCGAGGCCGTAGATGTCCACGGCGGTGGTGACTTCGCCCGCCGGGCCGCCGGCAAGCTCGGGGGCGAGGTAGTTGGGCGTGCCGAGGGCGACGGTGGGGCGCGCGGAGTCGTGGCCGGCGTCGGTCGTGATTTTTGCGATGCCGAAGTCGGCGATGTAAGGCTCGTGGCCGGCGTCGAGGAGGATGTTGCCGGGCTTGAGGTCGCGGTGGATGACGCCGCGTTGGTGGGCGTAGAAGAGGGCGCGGGCGAGTTTGGCGAGGAGGCCGGCGGCGGCGCGCGGGTTGGCGCGGCAGCGGGCCATGTTTCCCGCGAGGGAGCCGCGTTCGGCGAGTTTCATGCTGAAGTAGGGGAGGCCGTCGTGCTGGCCGACTTCATACATGGGGATGATGTTGGGGTGGTCGAGGTTCGCGATGGCGCGCACCTCGGCCTCGAAGCGGCGGAGCATTTCGGGCGTGCGCAGGTAAAAGAGCTGGAGCATCTTGAGGGCGACGACGCGGCCGGATTCGCATTCGATGGCGCGGTAAACGACGCTCATGCCGCCGCGCCCGAGTTCTTCCTCAAGGACAAAGTGGCCGAAGTCACCCCGGGCAGCGGCGCCGCCGGGGGCGGCGATGTCCGGAGCGAGGGGTGAGAGGGGCGGGAGAGGCGGGCGGGGAACTGGCACTGGGGCTGGGGCGGGGGCGGCGGCGAGCACGGAGTCGAGCAGGCACACGCGGCAGAGGGGGAGCGTCCCGTCGGCGAAGGGCGGGAGGGGGCTGTTGCAGCGCGGGCAGTGGTTGTGGTTGGCGGAGGCGGTGTTCAGGGATGCGCGGGTGGGTTCACCCTTGTTTTTGGGATTTTCGCGCGGCGGGTTGCGGGGGATTTCGGGGTTTCGGCATTTTCAGTGAAAGAATCTGTTGTTGAAGAGGGGGAAGGGGCGGGAGGCACGGGCGTTGGAACATGAGGTGACACGAAGGGATACGAAGGAACGCGAATCAGGAGAAAAGCCGGCTTGATTGAAGGGAGGGTCTAAAAAGTAACCTCGAAGGGCGCGAAGGATGCGAAGACCGGGAGAGAACAGCCTTATGGGGTTTTCTTAATTAATTTAATATAATACCCATTCCCAATGAAAATGACTCTTTTGTAGGGGCGTCGCTTGCGATGCCCGGCTTGATAACCGTGCTCCAGCAACGGGCCGTGCATCAGCAACGGACGGGCTTCGCAAGCGAAGCCCCTACATTGCTCTGCTTCTAAAGGGGCCTGTTCACTGGGGAAGGGTATAAATAGATTGATGATTTTATTCGTGTCCCATGACTTCGTGCCCTTTGCGTCCTTCGCGTCCTTTGCGGTTAAAAAGAATGGGGAGAACCTTCCTGAATAAGAATAGGGGTTGAAGCATTCGCGGCACTGGGGGCATTCGCAGTGGGTTCGTTTGTCGGGGAAATGGGTTTTTTAAAGTGTCCTATTTTAAGCAGGGCGCAGCGTCTTTGCCGAGCCGTGGTTTGATAGGCCTATAGATGACCGGAAAATGGGGTTCCCCGCTATTTTTGATGTCTGGGAACAATCACTAAAAGAGCCACAAAGAGGCACAAGAAGCGCTCTGCGAGTCTGCGAGTGGCCTGACAAAACAAGCACCCAATCTTGTGCCTTTGTCAGGCCATCCGGCTTCGCCTCGTAGTGTGTCTCTTGGTGGCTCTTGAAAACAAACCAGCCATTCAAACTAGCGAGGAATCAGTTAACAAAGGGGCGCTTTGAAAAATGGCTCAAGGAGGCAGGAAGGCCGCTCCGAGGATTCCTCCTGACGTGGGTTGTGGGTTGGGATTTCATAGGTGAATCGGAGCGTGGTTGCGGAGGACTCGGCGAGGACTCTTTGCCTTGGCATCGGTAAAATTTGAATTTTTCAAAGCGCCCAAAGGGGAATGAGAGCCTTTGCAGTCAAAAATTGCCTTTCAGGTAGGGCGAGGCGTCCCGACGAGCCGTGTGAACCGCTCGCGGCTCGGCGGGACGCCTCGCCCTACCTCTAACGGCTTCCTTAGTGTGATTTTCATTAGGAAATGATATGAGTTTCATTCGCAAAGGGTATGAGAGCCTTTTGGGGCGCGTTTGAGGTGCGCGCGCGTCTTGTGTGTCTTGTCCGGAGTTTTGCCGGGCAACAGGTTTTGGCGGGACGCCAAAATCCGCACGCGGGACGCGTGCGCTCCCCAAACGGTCATGGCCGCGTGGGTTCGGACGCCAAAATCCGTGTCCGTGACGCATGGCGCTCGCCGGTTATCTTGGCTTGCGACTCATGAAACGGAAAGGCGCCGGGTCACGGGTTCAAGGATTGGGGGCGCGAAGGGGGTTGGCCTTTCGGATTTTTTCGCAATCCCAGCAGAAACTCGCGATTGCCGTCCGCCCCGGTGATGGGCGAGTCCATCGAGCCGGTGAGCGCCGCGTCGGGAAGCTTCGCGAGCGCGAACGCGGTGATGTCCGCGAGCACCGCGTCCTGCACGGCGCGGTCGCGGATGACGCCGCGGCCTTTGTCCACCTCGGCTTTGCCGGCCTCGAATTGCGGTTTCACCAGCGCGACGAGCGCGCCGTCCGCGCGCAAAAACGGCCACACGGCGGGCAGCACGGATTTGAGCGAGATGAAGGACAGGTCCATCACGATGGCGTCGAATTCCGCGCGCGGCAGGCCGCCCGGGCGCAGGAGGCGGGCGTTGGTTTTTTCGAGGTTGGTGACGCGCGGGTCGGCGCGGAGGCGCGCGTGGAGTTGCGCGCGTCCGACATCCACGCACACGGCGGACGCCGCGCCGGCTTGCAGGCAGCAATCGGTGAAGCCTCCGGTGGAGGCGCCCACGTCGAGGATGTGGGCGCCGTCGAGATCGAGCGGGAATTTTTCCAGAAACCCGGCGAGCTTCTCCCCGCCGCGGCTGACAAAACGCGGCGGCTGCTCCAGCGTGAGCGCGATGTCGGCGGGCACTTCCTTGCCGGGTTTGTCGAGCCGCGTGGTGCCGTGAAGCACGCGTCCGGCCATGATGAGCGCCTTGGCTTGCGAACGGGATTCGGCGAGGCCGCGGGCGACGAGGAGTTCATCGAGGCGTTGTCTGGCGGGCGAGGGCATGGTTGCGGGCGGTTCGAGTTTCCGGTGAGCACAACAGCGTCCGCGAGGAAGTGAAGGTTGTTTTGCCGGGCGGTTTTGCCGTGGGGGCGACTCAAAGTTGTGTCACTCCCTCTTTCTTCTTTCCTCTTTCTCTTACTCTTTCTCTTTCTCTTTCGTCAGGAACGGGCCGGGAGTTCCGAGCGAAGCGAGAAGCCTGACAAGAGGAACGATAAAGAATAAAGAGAAAGAGGAAAGATTCCGGCGGTGACACAACTTTGAGTTATACACTTTGCGAATGAAAATCACACTATGGAAGCCGTTAAGGGTAGGGCGAGGCGTCCCGCCGGGCCGTGGGAACCCGCTCGCGGCTCGGCGGG
>JAIRTK010000092.1 GCA_031254955.1 Opitutaceae bacterium | reverse complement strand
CAGCCGGCAGATTTTTCCCTCCCGCACCGCCCCCAGCGAACGCGCCGCGCTCAGGCCTTCGCCATCAGCGCGCGGCAGGCGAGGAAGTCCTTGTGCAGGCGGTGGAAGACGGCGTATTTGGAATCATGATACGCCGCGATCCTGCCGCGCGAGGGCGCGATCACCTTGCCGGCGGCGTTCATCTTTTCCATCACGGCGAGCAGGCCGCCGTCGCCGCGCGCGGCCACCGCGCCGAGCACCGCCGCGCCGAGCAGCACCGCCTCGGGTTCTTTCGGAAGCACGAGCTTGCAGCCGGTGCTGTCGGCGTGCTCGCGCAGGAAGACGCGGTTTTTCGTGCCGCCGCCGCAGGCGAGGAGCGTGTCGATCCGGTAGCCTTTGCGGTTCATCTCCTCGACGATGTGGCGCGTGCCGCAGGCGAGCGCCTGGATCGTCGCGAGATACTGGCGCGCCAGCTCGTCGGCGGTCGCGGAAAGCGTCAGGCCGGAAATGACGCCCTTGAGCGTCGGGTTCGCGCGCGGCGAGCGGTTGCCATGAAAATAGGGCAGGACGTGGAGGTCGCGGGTGAGCGCGGCGGGGTGCGGGAGTTTTTCCGCGGCGGCCATCGTGTCGAGGCGGTCGTTGAGCAGGTCGAAGATGCTTTTGCCCGCCTTCTTCGCCTCCTTCATCAGCGGGCCGGACGCGGGATGCGACTGGATGATGTGATCCATGAGCGCGCCGACCGCGGACTGGCCGCCTTCGGTGAGCCACAGGCCGGGAATCATGGCGGAGAAATACGGTCCCCAGATGCCGTGGATGAAACGCGGCTTTTCCGACGCGGCCATGTGGCAGGTGGAGGTGCCGCCGATGAGCGCGAGGCGGTGGTTGAGCGTCGCGGGCGTGACTTTTTCGCGCCCCAGCCTGGCGCCGAGCATGCCGAGGCCGCCGGCGTGCGCGTCGATGATCGATACGCCGACGGGCGTGCCGGCGACGAGGCCGAATTCCTTCGCGGCTCTGGCGTTGAGGCCGTCGCCGACAGGCTCGCCCATGGGACGGACTTTTTGGCCGATGCGCTTGAAGGCTTCGTCCGCGAGGTCGCCAAGCCCGATTTTGCGGAAATAGCCCGCGTCCCAGCCCGCGCCGTCGGGGCCTTTGTGGCCGAGGTAGGTCCATTTGCAGACGACGGAGCAGAGCGAGCGTGTGTCGTTGCCGGTCGCGCGGTAGGTGAGAAAATCGGGCAAATCGAAAAAGCGCGCGGTGGCTTTCCAAGCGGCGGGCAGGTTTTCGCGAAGCCAGAGGAGCTTCGGCGTCTGCATCTCGGGCGAAATGACGCCGCCGACGTAGCGGAGCACGGGATGGCGGGTGGCGTTGATGCGGCCCGCCTGCGCGATGGCGCGGTGATCCATCCATACGATGACATTCTGCGCGGCCTTGCCGGTGGTGCTGAGCGAGACGGGGCGGTCGGCGGCGTCGAGCGCGACCAGGGAGCAGGTGGCGTCGAAACCCACGCCCTTGATGTCGGCGGGATTGACGCCGGATTTCGCGAGCGCGGCGCGGGCGGCGGCGCAGCAGGAGCGCCAGATGTTGTCGGAGGATTGCTCGACATGGTCGGGCGCGGGTTTCCACATCTGGATGGGGAAACTGGCCGAACCGGCCATGTTGCCGCTTTGGTCAAAAATACCGGCGCGCGCGCTGCCGGTGCCGACATCGATGCCGAGGTAATAGGTGGTGGTGTTCATGATGAAAAGTGCCGGTTTTTATTAATCACAAAGAATGCGAAATCACGCAAAAACAGCGGAAAGCCGGGATTTTTAACCGCGAAGGGCGCGAAGGATGCGAAGCTAAAAAAGGATGCGCATGAAAGATTATTAAATTCAAAGAACAAAACAGTTTTGAAAATAATATTGAATCAGCAATTCCTTCGCGCCCTTCGAATCCTTCGCGGTTCATTAAAAATCCTTCTCGTCGCGGTGGCTCATGGCTTGTGTAAACAAGGGCTGCTTGCCCGACGTCACGGGAGCGCGTCGAGCCATTTGACAAAATCGTCCTTCCATCCGGCGGTTTCATGGCCGGGGGCGCGGCCAAGCGAAAAGCCGTGCGAGCCGGTGTTGTATTCGATGAGCGTCACGGGGACGTTCGCCTTGCGGAGCGCGCCGGCCAGCAGGCGGCTGTTCTCGATGGGCACGACCTTGTCGTCCTTCGCGTGGACGAGGAAAAACGGCGGCAGGCCGGGGCGCGCCCTGCGCTCCAGCGAATACTCCGCGACGCGCTCCGGCGACGGCGACGGGCCGAGGAGGTTGTCGCGCGAGCCTTGGTGCGCATAGGGCGGGTCCATGCAGATGACGGGATAGAGCAGCGCCACGAAATCGGGCATCGAGCCGTCCCCGGCCTCGCCGAAAAACGCCGTGCTGCCCGCGAGATGTCCGCCCGCCGAGCCTCCCATGATGCCGACGCGCTTCACTCCCCACGCGGCGGCGTGGGCGCGCGCGTAACGGATCGCCTCAAGGGCGTCCTGCTGGCTGAGCGGCAGCGCATCGCCGGTGACACCGGGTTTCGGCAGGCGATATTTTAGCACGACCACCGTATAGCCGAGCTTTTGAAAATAGCGGGCGATCCAGTGCCCCTCGCGGTCGATGACGACCATGCCGTATCCGCCGCCCGGACATGCGACGATCGCCGTGCCGCGATTGTTCTCCGGCGCGGGCCGGTAAATGGTAAGCGTGGCGAAGGAGGTTTCCAGCAGGGTGCGGTTGAATCCGTGGTCGTCCACACTTCGCGGACGAAAGACAACCCGCTCGGACGGCGATTCGGCTGCCTTCAGTTTCGGGTCAATGGGTCGGAGCGGATACTCCTCGACGGTTTGCGCGCCAAGGGATGCGAAGGCGACCAGCAAAAATACAGCGGCGAGAAAATGGAGGCGGGGGCCAGTTTTTGTATTCATTTTATGAAGACGGATGAGCATCGGGGTTTTAAATGATTTGGCAAACGAAGACCCTGCATGCCGAAATGTTTTTTCATGAAGGCGACGCCCTCGGCGGGAAAATTATGTCCGTCGCTTTTGTGCGCGACCACGCACTCGATATTCAGCGCGTCCATGTGCTTTTTCAGATACAGGCCGAGATTCGGATGGTGGATGCCGGTTCCGGCGCGGCTGCCCGCCGGCACGGCGGCTTTCGGTTCCGTATAATAGGCATACACCGGCGGGTCGTCCTTCGTCAGGTAGGTGATGGGCGCGGCCTGTTCGTAAAGCCGGTGCGCTTTTTCCGAATCCGCCTCGCCGGGCGTCAATCCATACATCGACACGAGCGCCTGATGCCGGGACGCGGCCTCACCCGCGACTTCCCGGATCACGCGCGGATCGTAGGTCGGCTGCGCGCCGGCGACAACCACGCACGACACGCGCGTCGATTCGCGCGCGACCGGGTCGTCGCTGTCCCGCTCGGCCAGATCATCGTGAAACGCGATTCAAAGCGACGTGCCCGCCCCGGCGGAGCTCCCGATGAGCGCGACCCGGTCCGGGTCGATGTTCCACGCTTTCGCCGAATGCCGCGCGAACTGGAGCGCCCGCGCGCAATCCATATAGTGGCCGGGAAAGGAAACGTCGGGTGAGAGCCGGTAATTGGCCGCGGCCACCGTGATGCCGGCGCCCAGCGCCTCGCGCAGCACGGCGGGCCAGAGGTTGCCCTTGTCCCCGGCGCGGAAACCCCCGCCGTGAAAATACAGCAGCAGCGGCGCGGGCTTGGCGGATTGCGCGAGCCACACGTCCATGACATGGCGCGCATGCGGGCCGTAGGCAACATTGGCGAAGTCCGGCGGCGGAAGTTTAGAGCGGGGGCCATCCTGCGCGTTTGCCGCAAACGGCGAAGACAGGACACCGGCAAGTAGAATGGCGGGAAGCGCGGCGGATTTCATATTCATTTTGTATATCAAATGGGCCTCGCAAATAAACTCCCGCCAGAATCAATAAACAAGCTCGCGGAAGTTTTTCACGCGGTGAAAAGTGATGAGGTTTCCGTTGTGCGCGCTCTGGGCGCGCTCGTCGCCGCTGCGGGAAAGGATGACAAGATCGTCGCCGTCGATGTCCATGCTGGCGTAGTGGCGCGAAGTCCGGCCATTTTTCCCCGAGGTCGCGACAAGCCCGGCGAAGCACCAATCGACAAGATTTTTGGAAAAGTGCAGCACCAGGCGCTGGCGCTCGTTAAAGGCGAGGTCGAAGCGGTCGGGCGGAAGCCGGTCGGCGCGGCGCATCGAATCGGTGGCCTGCGAGCCGAGCAGCCAGTAGAGCTTGGTTTTCGCATCGTAGAGAAGATGAAAACGCAACTGCCCGCCGGGCACGGGCAGGAAGAGCATGTGCTTGCCCGAGGGGGCGTCCTGCAACGACAGGGTCATGCCGCCGTCGTCGTTCTCGACGACCTTGGCCAGGCATGCGAACCCCGTGCCGCCCGTGTGCGCGCGGGCGAGTATATGAAAGGTGCGGCCCGACGGATCATACCAATAATGATCGGGGTCGAGGATTTGCACGACCCCAGGCTCGACCCAGCCGATGGGCGAAAAGCTGCGCCTCGGCGCCATCGGACGGCGGTTGGGATAACTTTGCGGATAAAAAGGAATCCCCACATAGTCGATCCGTGGATCGTTCTCGCGCGTGCCGGGCAGCACATCGGAGAACGCCAGCCGGCTGGAAGTCGTCCAGTTTTGCGTTTTGGTGAGATCCGACTTTTCCGCCGCGCGCAAAAGCACGAGCGCCTTCTCGGACGGCGCCCAGGCATTTATTTTCCGCCCCGCCAGTTCGTAGGCAATATAGACATTGCCCTTCGCGTGCCAGACATTCGCCGGGGTTTGCTGCCAGACAAGCTCCTTGCCGGTGAGGTGCACCGGGGCGGACCAGGTCCCGCCGTCGTCATCGGAGCGCGAGATGGGCAGGCCGGCGCCGGTCGCCAGATAATACAACGACCTCCCCGCCTTGAAAACGCGCCCTTGCAGGCTGGGCAGCTCGGCGCGCTGTTTCCATGAGCGCCCGCCGTCGTCGGATGTAAGCAGAACTTCGCGCTTCGGCTTTTTCGCGGAATGCCGCGAATAGGCGGCGACCAGGCGGCCCGAGTCCAGCCGCAGGATGGAGGGGGAATAGAGCGGCGTGTTTTGCGGGTCGTCGGACTCGCCCACCACGACAAACTCATCCGCCAGAGGACGGACCGGCCCGCCGACCTGCGAGGCGCGAAGCGCCGCCAGGCCAAGGAGCAACAGGCCGGCCAGAAGGCGAATGATATGAGTATTCATTGGAATGAGGGAGCATGAGTCTTGTCGCATGGCCGATTGTGGCCGGGTGATTCTGGGCGGGAAAAAATATATTATATCATTTTTTAGAAACCGATCTTTTCCCGGAGCCGCCCAAGGATGCCGCCAGCAGGCCGGTGAGGAGTAGCGCGGCGGTGCCGAAAACGATGGTCAGGAAGGAGTGGAACGGGCTTTGCCAGCCGGTGAAGACTCCGCCCAGCTTCGGCGACACGCTCATCCAGAGGATCAGCAGGACGCCGACCGCCACGCCGACAAGGCCGGCGGGCTTGCCGGCGCGGCGCGACAGGAAGCCGAGCAGGAAGAGGCCCAGCATGCCGCCGCCAAAGATGCCCGCCAGCGTCCACCACGCGTCGAGCGCGCTTTTCACATTGATCATCGCGAAGGCCAGCGCCGTGCCGAGCACGCCCGCCGCGACGGTGCACGCATAAAGGACGCCCAGCTTCCGGCGTTCGCCCGCGTCCTTGTTTATATAACGCAGATAATAATCGTTGAGGAAAATCGTCGCGGACGAGTTCAGGCTGCTGGAAATCGTGCTCATCGCCGCCGCGAAAATCGAGGCGACCAGCAGGCCGGTGACGCCGGACGGCAGCACCGTCACGATGAACCAGGGAAACACATAGTCGCTTTTGTCGGCGGCGCCGTATTCCGGAGGCAGCGCGCCCGGATGGGCTGTATAATAGGCGAAGAGCGCGGTGCCGATGAAGAAAAAGACCGCCGACACCGGCAGGTAGAGCAGCGCCCCCAGCCACAGGCTCTTGCGCGCCTCCTTTTCGGATTTCGCGGTGTGGAAACGCTGCACATAATTCTGGTCCACGCCGAAATTTTGCAGGTTGATGACCACGCCGTAGACCAGCACCACCCAGAAGGTCGCCTGGGTCAGTTCCGGGCCGAAGCCGCCGAGGCTGAATTTGTGGTTTTCCGCAGCGAGCCGGAACAGCTGCCCCGGTCCTTCGGGCAGGCCGCCCAGCATCAGCAGCGCGCATACCAGCGCCCCGGCGATGAGCACCACGGTTTGAATCGCCTCGGTCCAAATCACGCCCACGATGCCGCCGATGAACGTGTAGAGCGTGGTGCTGACCCCGGTGATTAATATAATCCAGCGGATGTTCCAGCCGAGGAGCACGTTCATCGGCAGCGCCATCAAATAAGTGACCGTGCCGATGCGCGCGAGTTGCGTGAGCAGATAGCACGCGCTGGCGTAGGCGCGCGCCCAGCCGCCGAAGCGTCCCTCCAGGTGCGTGTAGGCGGAGATGCAGCCGCTGTTTCTATAAAATGGAATAAAGTATTTCACCCCCACCCACGCCGCGATGGGAATTGAAAGGCTGAAGACAAACGAGTTCCAGTTCGAGGCAAACGCCTTTCCCGGCAGCGCGATGAAACTGATGCTGCTGATGTAGGTTCCGAGGATGGACAACCCGGTGAGCCAGCCCGGCAGGCTGCTTTCAGCCGCGGTGAAGCCGTGCACGGAGCGGCTTTTGCGCCAGCAGGCCAGGCCGATGGCCAGCGTGAGGGCGAAATAGGCAAGCAGGACAATGATGTCGAGCGTGGCGAAATGGCTTTGGGTGGCGTTCATAGCAATGAGGGATTGAGGATGACATGCTTGATGCGCTTGCGGTCCCATGTGTAGGTGACGTGCACCAGCCCGTCGGAAGTCTGGATGATGGCCGGATACGCATAGCCCTCGGGCAGCGGCGCGTCGTCGAGCGTCACGGAACGCCGCCATTGGATGCCGTCGTCGGAAAGCGCGAGGCCGATGGGATAACGCCAGCCTTTGCCCGGCCTGTCGGGCCGGTGGGCGGAGTGATTATATATAAGCAGTTGCCGCCCGTCCCGAAGCGTGACGGCGTCGGTGCCGGAATTGGGGTTGGGCAGCCCGGTGGCGGCGAGCGGACTCCACGTCCTGCCGCGGTCCTCCGACCAGGTCATGGCAAGGACGCCCTGGCGCGTGCGGCAAAGCGCCTCAAGCCGGCCTCCGGGGAAAACCAGCACGCTGGGCTGGATGGCATCAAAGTTCGGCCCTTTCTTCACCGGGCCGATGAGGGTCCACGTTTTGCCCTCATCACGGGAACACTCGAAATGCACCCGCCAGCCGTCCTTGCGCGATTCCGTGCTCGACGGCGACAGCCACGAGCCGTCGGCGAGGACGACCGGCTTGTTTTTTATCGGGCCAAGAATGCCGTCGGGAAGCCGCCCGGGCGCGCCCCACGCATGGCCGCCGTCGGTGGATTTTATTTGCATGCCCCACCATGTGGTCGGGGACGGGCCGACTTTATAAAACAGGATCAACGGCGCGCCCTTGCCCGGCGGCTGGAACAGGACGGGATTCCATGTCGGATGGCGCGTGCCGTCGGGCTGGAGGCCGTTGGCGACGTTTTTTGCCTCCGTCCATTGGCCATTCTCAAAATGAGAAACCCAGATGCAAACGTCGGGATTCTTTTCCTTGGTGCCGCCGAACCACGCGGCCACGAGTTTTCCCGGCGAGGTTTCCGCGATGGTCGAGGCGTGGCATTCAGGATAGGGCGCGGTTTCGTATATAAAACCGGAACGCACCACCGCCGGATGCGCGACCGCGCTGGCCGGGGCCAGGCAGCATGCCAGAAACAACGAGGGGATGGATACTATATAGCGGGACATGGGAGTTTTCAGGTTGCCGGCCCGGCGTCATGCCGGGCCGTCGGTTAACAAAGGGCGGCGGCCTCGGCGGGAATCGCATCGAAGCGCGGCAGGCCCCACGACTCGAACGCCGCGCCGAGGTCCCGGACGATGCCGTCATAAATCTTTTGCGAACCCGGCGAGACGCGCGCCCTGGGTTCGCCGGCGGGCAGGCCGCGCGCGGCCATGCCGGCGGCGACGTTCAGCGGGAAGGTCAGGCGGTCCACGGTGTCGCCCACCTGTTTCAGGCGCTCAAACGCCGGATGGATGTCGCCGGGCGCGCCCTCGCGGCAGACTTTATACAAATGCAGCATCAGCTCCGGGGCGATGTTCGCCAGGCCGCCGATGCAGCCCGTCGCGCCGAGGCCGAACACCTCGGGCAGGCGCGTGTCGGCGCCGGAAAACACAACGAAGTTTTTCTCCCTGCCCAGCGCGATGAGTTCCTTGTGATACCCGAACTCGCCGCCGCTTTGCTTGATGCCGGCCATGTCGGCGCGGTCGGCGAAGGCGGCGACCGTCTCGATGTCGATGCGCGTGCCGGTGAGGGACGGGAAATTATATAAAAACACCGGCAACTGCGAGCTGTCCGCCGCGTGGAGGAAATGCTCCAGCGCGTCCTCCTGCGTGCTTGGATAAAAGCCGGGCGTCATGATGGTGACGGCGGGCAGGCCGAGCTGGCGGGCGGTGCGCCCAAGCTCGGCGACGGCGCGCGGGCGGATGTCGCTGATGTTGGCCAGGACGGGCAGCGGCGCCGCCAGTTCCGCCACGGTCGCGAGCGCGTCCTGGCGCTGCGCGACCGTCATGAGGGGAAACCCGCCCGTGCTGCCGAGCGCGAGGAGGCCGTAAACGCCCCTGTCCTTGAGCCACGCGATGTTGGCCGCGAGTTCGCGCTTGAGCAGGTTGCCCTCAGCGTCGGCGGGCAGCCACAAGGCCGCGAGAATTCCTTTTTTCGGTACTTTGGATGACATGATGTTATGGGATGAGTTGAAGGGGAAATAATATTATTGGCGCCTCGCCATTTCGATGGGTTCGTTTTTTAATCGCGGAGGCGCGGAGGCCGGAAACACGGGAAAAAGGAGAGGATGGGTTTGCTTCCGTGTTTCCGCCATTCCATGCCTCCGCGATTAAATTAAAGATTTGTTTTTTATAACCACGAAGGACGCGGAGCCGCGAGGAAGGAACGGAAGCCTTCCGGCTCTTCGCGGCCTTCGCGGTGAATAAAAAAATTCCTTTCATGGCTTCGTGGTGAATGGGTTGAGTTGTCTTCAGGCATTAAAAATAGCGGAGAAGCCTATTATTTTTCCGCGCGCGGATTTTTCATCAGGTAGAAAAACCCGTCCTCGGCGCCGACGAGCAGCTCCTCGATGCCGTCGCCGTCCCAGTCCGCGGTGGTCGGCGAGGTGCTGTGCCCGGCGAGTTTTTTTCCGTCCACCGGCCCCATGTCCTTGAAAATCCATTCGCCGGATTTCCGGGACACGTTTTTATAGAAATTGATATTCACGGTGTTGACGAGCAGATCGGGTTTCCCGTCGCCGTCCCAGTCGGCAAACGCGAAGGTGCGCCGCCCGCTGCGTCCGGCGAGGCCGTAATTCATGCGCAGCGGGCCGTCCGACTCGCCGTCCTCCTTGGCGACGCCGCTGGAGTTGAACTCGGAAAGCCCCTGCATCCTGAAGATGCGCCGGCCAGGCAATACGAAATGGTTTCCGCCGCGGACAACGTGTTTGAAGAATGCGAGGTATCCCTCGTGGTCGGGGGCGACGAGATCGAGGATGCCGTCGCCGTCGATATCGATCATATAGGGCGTGCAGCGCCACTGGAGCACCAGCTCGTCGCCCTCGGGGTTCCACCAGTTCCACGCCGGTTTTGGGGCGGGGCCGTCCCACGCCGCGCGCACGGGCTGCGCGGCGGCGAGTTTCGGCTGCGCGCGGGTGCCGGTGTTTTTATACCAAAGGATTTTTCCGATGATGGAATTGGTCATGATGTCCGGCAGGCCGTCGCCGTCCCAGTCGGCGACGTGGATGTTGGTATAACCCCATTTGGCCTCGGCGGGTCCTTGGATGGAGCCGTTGTAGCCGGCTTGTATCCAGATGCGCCTGCCATCCGCTTCGAGAAATTCGGGCGCGGCCCAGCGGGCGGGATTGCCGCCGAGGTTTTTGATAAAAGCCATCTCGCCGGCGGTGTTGCCGGTCATTATATCAATCAGGCCGTCGCCGTCCCAGTCCGCAGCCACCGGCGTGGTGAGCACGCCGAATTTCACGTGGCCGGCCTCCTGCCGGAAGAAGCGCGGCGGCTTGAACTCGGGCATGTTGCGCACGAGCGGCTCGTCGCGCGGGTTGGAGCGCTGCTCCGACTTTATAATATTTCCGGTATTTTCGAGCAGCGCCACATGGCCGTCCTCCTGGGCGACGATGAGGTCGAGGCGTCCGTCCTTGTTCCAATCGCAGGCGGTGACCACGATCATCTCCAGCGGCATGGTGATCGGCGCGCCGTTGAAGGTCAGACGGCGGCCCGGCGCATAGTCGGGATTTTCGCGCGTGCCGATGTTTTCATAAAAAGTGAGGCCGTCCACAAACTCGCCGCAGATGAGGTCGAGTTTCCCGGAGCCGCGAAAATCGCCGAACACCGGCGAGGGCATGCCGTATTGGTCGATGTCGCGTCCGTCGGCTTTCAGGCGGAAGGGTTCGGCGTAGCGGGGTTTCTCGTCCGTGCCGAGGTTCTTCATTATATAAACGAACCCGTGCAAAGGGCCGTTTGTCCAGCGGCCGTTGGCATCGTAGGCGTTGTCCCAACCGTAATCCGTCCAGTCGCCGACGCCGAGCACGAGGTCGAGCTTCCCGTCGCCGTCGAAATCAACATGGCTCCACTGCTCGCCGCGGATGCGACCGGAGGTTTTGTGGACTTCCTTGGCGGTGAAGGGAAGCGCCTTGCGCGCCTTGCTTTTTGTATTGATGCCGGACTTCAGGAAATCGGGATATTCATAATTCGCGGCGGTCACGCGCACGCCGCCATCGGGCAGGTAGGACGGCGTGACATCGTTGCGTCCGGCGCCGAGGTAAACGGCCTTCTTGAAAATCTCCATACCGGTGGCGGAATCCTTGCGTCCGGTATTCTCAAAATACCAGGTGCCGCGAGCGGGGGAGGACCCGGCCACCACCACGAGGTCGGTCAGGCCGTCGCCGTTGAGGTCGCTCACCACCGGCCAGGCCCAGAGGCCGACGCCGAGGTTCACGACGGCGGCGGGATTGTTGTGTTCAAGCCGGGTGAGTTTTTCGGGCAGTTTTTTCTGTCGGGCGGCGGCCTCGGGGGCGGCCTCAAGGGCAGCCAGCGCCGCCAACGCGGCGCAGGCAAATAAAGCGCAAAAATGATAAAAACGGCAAACCGAGGAGCGGAGGGCGGGCTTGATGGGATGTGACATGAGTGGAGGGATCAGGAG
>JAIRTK010000067.1 GCA_031254955.1 Opitutaceae bacterium | reverse complement strand
AAAGATAAAGAATAAAGAGAAAGAGCAAAATCGGACTACAAAAGGATAAATCTCATTGGGAATTGGTATTAATGGACGGAATGGGGGTGATGGACGTGATAGGAGGAGGTGGGGGGAGGTGGGGGGGATGAGTATGATAGGTATGATGAGTGTGATGGGTGGACATGGGTAGGGACGGGGGGATTATTTAACGGGGGGGCGGTTTGGGATGGGGCGAGGGTCGCGGTGTGGCTGCCTTTCCGGTATTCGCGGCCGGCGACGATGGCGGTGGCGCCCGGCGGGACGGTGAAGGTGGCGTGGATTTCGTTCCCAGAGCGGCGGTGGCGGCCTTCGATTTTTCCGGCTGGCGTGGGAACGACATAGGCGAGGTCGTCCAGGCCGGCGGGGAGTTGCGGGGCGATGGCGAAGCGCGCGAAGGCCGGCGCCAGGGCGCGCACGCCGGCGAAGCCTTCAAAAAACAGGAGCAGCGGTCCCGCGCCCCAAGCGTGCGAGGCGCTGTGCGCGTGGACGCGTCCGGCGGGGGTCGGGTGGAAGACTTTCCAGTATTCCCAGGTGGTGCCGAGGCCGGCGTCGAGGATGGGTTGGTAGCGTTCGCGGACGAGCCGCCAGGCGAGTTCGACGCGGCGGTGGCGCAGGAGCGCGCGGATGACGACGGGCATCGAGAACGGACTGCTGATAACGGTGCCGGGCGCGCCGAAGTGCGCGAGGATGCGCGGTGCGCGCGCGGGGGTAGCGGTGTGAGCGGCGGGGGCGTGGGCGGTGTGGGCGGCGGTGGCGGTGGGGGCATTCTTGTCCGTGAAATCATGGGCTTCGCGGGCGGCGTGGGCTTCGCGGACAGGAATGTCCGCGCTCCTTTGGTTGTCGGCGAGGTGGAGGAGCGCGAGGGCGTCGTTGTCGCGGGTGGTGGCGGTGGCGGCGTGGACATTCTTGTCCGTGAAATCATGGGCTTCACGGGCGGCGTGGGCTTCGCGGACAGGAATGTCCGCGCTCCTTTGGTCGTCGGCGAGGTGGAGGAGCGCGGGGTCGTCGGCGAGGTGGAGGAGCGCGGGGGCGTCGGTGAGGTGGAGGAGGGCGAGGGCGTTGACGGGTTCGGAGATGCTGTCGCTGAGTTTTCCGGAGACTTTGCAGTCGGGGTAGGCGCCGCGGGCGTCGTCCCAGAGGTGCCGGGCAATGGCGGCGGCGAGCAAGGCGGCGCGGGTGTCGAAGGCGGCGCGGGCCGCGGCGTCGCCGAGCGCGGCGGCGAGGCGCGAGGCGGCGCGGAGCGCTTCGAGGAAGAGAAGGTTCAGCGCGGTGAGGATGCCGCCGCGGTTGATGTCGGGGCCGGGGTTTTCGGGATAGCCGCCGAGGTCGATGTAGCTCCAGAAGGGGACGTTTTCGAGCAGGCCGTCTTTGTTCTGGTAGCGCGTGAACCAGCGCAGGGCCATGATGATGTTGGGCCAGAATTCGGCGGCGGGCGCGAGGTCGCCGGTGAAGTCCCAGAGGTCGGCGAAGGAGGTGACCCAGGCGAGGCAGTAGGAGGGAATCGGCGACCAGTTTTCGTGTCCGTCGGGGTAGCGGGATTTGGTGAGGCCCTCGGCGTCTTGCGAGTGGGCGATTTGGGCGAGCAGGCGGCGGTGGAGGCGGGGGTCGCCGCTCAGGTAGTAGTTGTAAACGGCCTGCCAGCGTCCGTCGCCCATCCATTGTTGTTGCTCGCGGCTGGGCGAGTCGATGAAGCCGTCTTGCATGCAGCCGCGCAGCGTGTGCGCGCAAATGGCGTGCAGCTCGCGCTGGAAGGCGGCGGCGGTGGCAGGGGCGGCGGTGGCGGGGGCGGCGGGGAGGTTGGGGGGGCGGACATTTTTGTCCGCGAGGTCGCGGGCAGGAATGCCCGCGCTCCTTTGGGGGGCGGCGAGGGCGTGGCCGTATTGAGTCACCGGATACCTGCGCGCGCGCATTTCGGCGCGGTGGAGCTGGAGCGGGCCAGCGGGGTTGCGGATGATGAGTTGCGCGTAGCGGAAGCCTTTCCAGGCGAAGGCGATTTCGAGGTCGTTGCGGCCTTGCTTGAGGATGAAGGCGTCGAGGGGGCGCTGGGCGGGCGGGTGGAAGAGCGCGACGCGGCCTTCGTAGAGGTCCTCGGCGTAGGCGATGTCGATGCGCGTGCCGGCGGGCGCGGTGGCGGCAAGGCGGAGATAGCCGGGCGTGACGCGGGCGAAGTCGAGCGTGACGATGGCGGCGGAGCCGGCAGGCGTGGCAGGGATGGCGGCGCCGGCGGGCGTGGCAGGGATGGCGAGGCTGGCGGGCGTGGCTGGGATGGCGAGACCGGCGGGCGTGGCAGGGATGGCGGGGGTTTCCGGTTTGAAATCGGCGAATTTCAGGGGCGTCTTGATTTCGTCGAGTTCGAGGCGGGCGCGTTGGGGGAAGAAGGGTTCGTCGTCGTGCGCGGCGACGGTGAGCGGGGCGGAGAGACGGGCGGCGGGGAGCAGCGTTTCTTCCAGCATGGGGATGTCGCGGGGGAGGAGGCGGTTGTAGGGGAGTTGGTCGTTGCCGATGGCGCGGGCCTTGGCGGCGGGCCAGGCGGTGTCGTCGAAGCCGGGCGCGGTCCAGCCGGCAGGTTCGCGGCGGGCGTCGAAGATTTCGATGGCGCCTTGGCAGCCGTTCACGCGCGGGGCGTCGGGGTCGAAGGATTCGCTGAGAAATGTTTTCCAGGAGGAGTCGGTGCGGTGCGCGCGGGTTTTGCCGGCGGCGTCGGTGAGGTCGAGTTCGGCGGCGAGGCAGGGGACGCGGGGCAGGTGCTGGCCGGTGTTGTAACCGTAGTAGAGCACCTGCACGGCGATGAGGTTTTCCCCGGCGCGAAGGCGTCCGGCGAGGTCGATGTCATCGTAGGATTGCCAGCGCGGGTCGCTGCGGGCGGGGCCGCGCGCGATGTAGTCGCCGTTGACGAAGAGGCGGTAGCGGGCGTCGGCGAAGATGCGGAGGCTGGCGGCGGCGGGCGCGGCGGGGAGGGAGAGGGTTTTGCGGAAGTAGCACCATGCGTTGCGCGGTGTGTCGAAGTAGGCGCGGTTGTCGGGGAACCAGATGAGCGCGGTGCGCGAACTCCAGCGGCGCACGTAGGCGGAGCCGGGCGGGGCGGAGAAGAGCGCGGCGGGGGCGTTTGGCGCGGGCGGGGGAGGTGTTTCGCCGGCGAGCCGGGGAGCGGTGGTGGTGGTGGCGGCGGCAGTTGCGGCGGTGGTGGTGGCTGCTGCTGCTGCGGCGGCGGCAGCGGCGGCTTTCGCGGGGGAGGAGAACAGGGCGGCGCTTGTGGCGCAGAGCGCGGAATCGCGGAGAAATCGGCGGCGTTTCATGGTGTTTTGGGTTGTTTCTTTTCAGGAGGTTTGGCGCACGGGCGGGAGAATGTTTGGGGGGAATCAGTCCGCGGTTTTGATTAAAAAAGGCGCGGCGGGGAGTCCTTCGGAATTGGCGAGCGCGCCTTTGGGGAGGTTTTGCCAGGCATACCGGACGCGGGCGGGCGCGGGCACGGCGGCGGAGCGGACGACAACGGTGTCGCGCCCGATTTGAAGCGATGTGGCGGGGAAAAATTCGCCTTCGGCGGAGGCAAGTTCAAACAGGCCTTCGCCGGTCGGGTTGTCGCAGCGAAGGCCGTCGCCGGCATGGTTGAAACGCAGGCGGAGGGTGTGCTGGCCGGCGGCGACGGCTTGCACGGGCACGGGGCCGGTGTCTTCGATGTCGAAGTCGTAAACGCGGCGCAGGGCGAGCAGCGCGAGGCGGCGGCCTGTTTCCTGTTTGTTTTTGGGGTGGATGTCGGTCTCGTCGCCGATGTCGTAGGCGACGGCTTGCGCGGTGCCGGGTGTGGCGAGGGCGAGGTTTTGCTGGTGGCGGACGCCGGTCCAGTCGCGGTTGCCGGCTTTTCCGAAGCCGGCGAGGTTGACCCAGAAGAAGGGCGCGCCGGGGCGGTTGAAGAGCTGGCGGCATTCGGCGACGAGGCCGGAGAGCTGGCGGGCGTAGATGGGGGCGAACACGTCGGCGACGGTGGCGTCGCCTTCGCCTTGATACCAGAGGAAGCCGCGGACGGCGCAGGGCGCGAGGGGATGCAGCATGCCGTTGAAGCAGGCGGAGGGACGGCGGTGCGGACGCGGCGGGGTCTTGGCCGCAAGCTGCTTTTTCCACCACGCGCCGACGGAGGGTTCGCGCGCGAGCGCGCCGGCGGAGCGCCACGCGGCGATGGCGGTGTTGCCGTGGGCGGTGGAGATGATGCCGACGGGCACGCCGATTTTCGGCTGAATTTCGCGCGCGAAAAAATAGGCCGTGGCGCTGAAATCGCCGACCGTTTCCGGCAGGGCGACGAGCCACTTGCCGAGGGCGTTTTCGGCGGGGGTCTCGGGCAACTGGACGCCGACGCGGAAGGAGCGGATGAGCGGGTTCGCGGCGGCGGCCCGTTCGCGCTCGAAGTTGAGCGAGGATTTTACCTGCATGCCCATGTTGGACTGGCCGGCGCAAAGCCAGACTTCCCCGACAAGCACGTCGCGAATGACAACACGGTCGGCGGCGTTTTCGCCCTCGATGACGAGGTTGCGCGGAGTCGCGCTGGCCGGGAGCGGCGGCAGGTGGACGAGCCAGCGTCCGTCCGAGTTCGCAGTGGTGGTGGCGGTAGCAGCAGCGACGGCGGTGGCGGTAGTGGTAGTGGTGGCGGCGGCAGCGTTGCCGAGGGAGACGCGGATTTTCTCGCCGGCGGCGGCGCGCCCCCAGACGGGGATGGGCAGGTCGCGTTGGAGGACGGCGTGATCCTGAAAAAGCGAGGCGGGCGTGATGTCCGCGCGGGCGGGGGGCGATGCGAAGACGGTCAACGCGAGGGCGGCTCGGGCGAGGGCGGCGGGCGATGCGAGGACGGCGGCGGCGGCGTGGCGGAGGCGGGAGCGGTGTTGCATGGAAGCGGGCGGGGACGGATGTCTCAAGGTGTGTTGTCCGCCGAAATGTCGCGCTGGCGGCGGAGGCGGTGGAGGATGCGCGCGGTGATGTTGGTCATGGAATCCTTGTGGGTCTCGGGAAGCCAGCGGTCGGGATATTTTATCCAGCTTTGCACGGTAATCCTGTCCGGCACGAGGCCGAGCGCATGGATTTCCTCAAGGTAGTTGAGCAGTTCCACGCGGGTGGCGTAGTTGCCGGCGTTGGTGCCACGGGAGCTGTTGCAGAGCATGCCGAATCGCAGCGGCGCGCCGCCGGGGCCGAGCTTGAGCGAGGCCACCTTGTCCCGCAGGGCGCGAAGGCGGGAGCGGAAATCCCGACCGCGCACAAGCTCCGGCTGGTCGGTGGGGCCTTCGTTGTTGAAGCCGTCGAAGGCATAGTCGGTCGTAACTCCCTCGAACGGGACGCCGCGCGACGCGGCAAGGGGCGGCAGGGTGTCCAGGACGGCGTCGTAGTCCCCGAATCCGTCGGCGCCGCGCGCGCGGGCGCGGGTGTTGCGCGCGGGCGTCCCCGCGTAGGCCCAGCTCGAAAAATTGCAGATGAGATTATATTTTATTTCAGGATAGATTTCCCGGAAGCACTCCATCCAGCGGACCACCTGCTCCGATGCCGTCGCGATGGTGAAGGGACTGTTCCCGCCCGGAGGAAAAACGGAGCGGTGGATGGGGCCGTCCATGAACAGGATGTCGATCACTCCTCCCGCACCGCCCTTGTCCACGGGGTCGGTGTATTTGCGAAACACGTGTTGCTGCGCGCGAAAACTTTCCTCGCCGGCCATGCCGCCCGGCGGAGAGCCGCTCCGCAGTCTGGAGCCGACAAACACGCCGATTTCGATGCCGAGCTTGATGCGGTTTCGTTTTGGATTGGCCTCCAGCGCCCGGGCAAAGGCGCGCAGTTCCTCGATGCCGGCATTCTGGAGGGTGGATTTCTTGAGAATGACCCAAGAGACAGGGTCGGAGGTGGCGGATTTTTCCCATACGAGCGTGACATCCTGCCTGCTGGTAAACGTGCGCGGATAGTCGGGATTGTCGCCGTAAAAGGCCCGGAGTTCCCGAGGCGGCTCGGGTGTGGCGACGGCGGCGAGCACGGGCAGAAGACAAAACACAGCGGGGCAAAACACGGCGAGGAGGCGCATGACAGGGGCGTCGGGGATGTATTCGATTTTGGATTGATTCGATTTTGGATCGGGCATCCCTGATCTCGCCGATTTTTGAGACCGGGACAATGCCAGGGCTGTTCAACAGTTGACCTGACCGGCGCTGAACCCTGCCAGTAGAAACGGGGCGCTGCGCCCTCCCCGCGCCGTCGTCATGCTTTTGAAGGTATAGGCTTATCCCTGATTTAAAGGTTTTCTCTTTTTAACCACGGAGGGCGCTGAGGTCGAGGGAAGGAGGAAGGTGGAAGGTGGCGGAAGGCGGGGTCTCACGCAGAGGCGTGGAGACGCGGAGGCGCAGAGATACGGAGATGCGGATGTGTGGTGCGTGATGAGTAGCGAGTAGCGAGTAGTGATACCATTTTTCAACGTAAATTACCCTTTAGCCGGTAGGGCGGTTTCGCCGTTCCGAGCGAAGCGAGAGGCCTGACAACCGCCGTGAATACCCCTAGGAAAATGTCGGTGGTCTCGGCGAGACCACCCTACCCTGAAGACACAATCTCGTTGGGAAAGGGTTTCATGTCTCACCCTTCATGTTCTTTGCGTCTCTGCGTGAGTTTTTCGTGCCTCGTTTTGCCTTTGGGCAGGCGAGTCAGTTTTTTTTGGCGGCGGGAAGGGTGTTGCCGGAGATTTTTTTGTCTTTGGGGAAGGGCTGGCCGGACCAGGCTTTTTGCGCCGTCCAGGGTTCGGCGGGGCTGGTCCAGAAGGGGTGCTCGGGCGGGAGGCCGAGCGGGAGGAAGACGACGGCGGTGAGGTAGAGGCTGCCGTTGTTGGTATAAATGTCGGACATGCCGGGCTGGTGGCCGACGAAGCCGAGGCGGAGGAAGCCGTCGGGGGTGAAGTTGTCCGGGTGGGCAAACATGCGCCGCATGACGGCGGTGATGGCGGCGCGCACTTGCCCTTCGGGGAGCGAGGCGGGGAGTTCCTCCTTCCAGGCGAGAAGCGAGAGGGGCTGGAAGACGGCGAGGCGGTAGGTGAGGGAGCGCCCGATGGGAGGGATGGCGCCTTCGGGGGAAATCAGGCGTTCAAGGATTTCGGCGTGGCGGCGCATACGGGCTTGGGCGGCGGCGAGATTGGCGGCGGCGTTGGGGAAACCGGCTTGGGCGAGGCGGGTTTTTTTCGCGACGAGCACCTCAAGGATTTCGAGATACATGGGCTGGATGACGAAGCTGTTGTAATAATCGAAGGCGAAGCGCGGGCCGTCGGAATACCAGCCGTCGCCGACATACCACTCTTCGATTTTGGCGAGGCCCATGCGGATGCGGTAGAAGTCGTGGGGGGCGTCGATGGAGAGGAGGAAGGTCTCGAGGGTGGAGGCGAAGAGGAGCCAGTTGCTGTAGCCGGGCGTGACGCGGCGCATCCGGGTGAACTCTTCAATGTAGCGTTGCTTGGTGACGGCGTCGAGCGGTTCCCAGAGCGCCGCCGGGGCGCGGAGAAAACTGGAGGCGAGGAAGGCGGCGTCAACGAGCGGCTGGGTGCCGCTGCGCCAGAGCAGGTAGTCGGGGGAATCGGGGTTGACGGCGTGGGTACAGGCGGCGAGCGCCCACTGGCGGAGTTGTTTGCGGCGGGCGCCCTCGGGGGTGTCGTCGTCGGGCAGCGCGAGCCACGGGGCGATGCCCATCATGAGGCGTCCGAAGGTTTCCATGTAGGCGACGCGCCGGTCGCGTCCGTCCCACGCGGGGCTGAGTTCGAGGGGCATGTTCTGGGCGAGTTTGCCCTCGGCCATGTTGCGCAGGACAGGCTCGGCGATTTTATAGGCGAGGTCGGCCCATGTCTGGCGGTCGCTGGTCTGCGCGGCGAGCGCGGGGATGAAGGGCAGGAGGAGGCAGAGGAGGGCGGTTTTGGGTTTCATGGGAAGTGGGAAATCTATTTTGGAACGGAAGGAAACGAAATGAACGAAGAGGGAATGGAGAGGAAGTCTGGATAAAAATTCTTTGTCATCACTGAGGTTACGCGCTGTCTCGGTCGTAGCACAGGTTGTCAGGCTTCTCGCTTCGCTCGGAACCAAACCTGCTAAGCACGCAACGCTTGCGTAGAAATGAAGCAGACTTGGAAGTCTGCGTTGCGAACGAAGCGGCGCGTAACCTCCTACCCATTCCCAATGAAAATCACTCTTTTGTAGGGGCGTCGCTTGCGACGCCCGGCTTGATAACCGTGCACCAGCAAAGGCCGTGCAGCAGCAACGGGCTTCGCAAGCGAAGCCTCTACATGGCTCTGCTTCTAAAGGGTCCTGTTCACTGGGAAAGGGTATCAGTTAATTATTTTGTCGCATGGGAAACGAGCATTGGGCGCGGGGGCGCCGGTAGGGATATCTCTCCGAGGCCTCCGCGATGGCGCTCCGGTTTTCTCCATGCCGCACCCATGCTACGCCTGTGCCGCGCGCAAACCGCCCATCGCCGTGTTTCGGGAGCAAGGGCCTCGCTTTATACCACTTCCGGCAGAGAGATTGATCCATTGGGAGGGACGGCCTCCATGTCGTCCGATTTCACCCGCGACAGACGGCACGGAGGTCGTCGCGCCCAATGGACAGGGGCCGCTCAAGTCCAAAACGGGGGCGGAAAGAGTCTGCTGCCCGGCTCACGCGGCGCGCCGCCTTCCCCGCGCCAGACCCTCGCGGGCCATCAACGCGGCGTTTCGCACGGCGTTGCGCGCGCCGCCTTTCCGAGCAGGCCCTCGCGGGCCATCAACTCGGCGTTTTGCACGGCGTTGAGCGCGGCGCCTTTCCAGAGATTGTCGCCGCTCACCCAGAAGCTCAGGC
>JAIRTK010000420.1 GCA_031254955.1 Opitutaceae bacterium | reverse complement strand
TTCGAGGCGCGGCGCATCCGTTTTTCGTCGCTGCAATACGTGACGGTGAAGGCGCCCAGGCGCGAGACGCTGCCGAGCGGCGAGCGGCTGACGGTGGAGCTGGACAACTACGTGCTGCTCTCGCCCGACGCGCTGAACCTCGACGCAAAGGACAAGGAGCGCCTGCAAGCCGTGGTGAGCCGCGACCCGCTGGCGCTCATCGAATACTGGAGCGTTGACCCCGACTACGACGGCGCGGTCTTCCGCAGCGTGTGGCAGGATTACCGCGGCAACACCGCCAACGATGACGACCCGTTGCACGTCGTGAAAAAAGCCGTGCTGGAAAAACTGCCGCCAAAGCCGGGCAGGCGCCGCGTGTGCGTGCGCGTGGTGGACGTGTTCGGCTTCGAGGCGGAAACCATCAAGGAGGTCTGACACCATGAAACTCCCGCTCGTCCAATTCCTCTCGCAACGCGTCGCCGCCGAGTGCGACGGACTCGAAAACGGCTCCGCGCCGATGCTCGAAAAAGTCACACCCGTGACCGCCGATTTGTTGCGCTGGTGGTTTCAGCAGGATTGCCGCGACACACGCGCCGTGAATTTTCACGACGGGCAGCGGCAGGCGATTTTGCACACCATCTACGCGCACGAAGTCTTGAATGCGCCGGGGTTGCGCGGCCTCTATCAGACGCTCGCGCCGGAGAGCCTGATGCTGCTGCCCAACTACGAGGCGGCGCGAAACTGCGAGCACCCGAAATACTGCCTGAAGATGGCGACCGGCACGGGAAAAACATGGGTGCTGCAAGCGTTGCTTTACTGGCAATTGCTCAACGCCGCCCGCGCGCCGGAGGATGCGCGGTTCACCAAAAATTTCCTCGTGGTCGCGCCGGGGCTGATCGTTTACGGGCGGCTGCTCGACGCCTTCCTCGGCAAGGAGCGCAACGGGCGGCGCGATTTCGCCACCTCCGATCTTGCGCGTTTCCAGGCGTTGTTCGTGCCGGACAGTTATCGCGACGAGGTTTTTCATTTTGTGCAGGGCAACGTCGCCACGAAGGAGGAACTGGGGGTGAAGGTGACGGCAGGCGGCTTGATCGGCATTTGCAACTGGCACGCGCTCGCCGACGCGGACGAGCCGCCGCCGCCCGATGCTGCCGACATCGAGGCGCCCGGCCTCGCGTCCGATCCGCGCGACGTGGCGGCGGCGGCGCTGCCGCTCTCGCCGGGCGTCAGCGCGGGCAATTCGCTGGAGACGCTGAACCGCCGTTACGAACGCGGCGGCACGCTCGCGTGGCTGGCCGGGTTGCCGGGGTTGATGGTGTTCAACGACGAGGCGCACCACATCCACGAGGTCAAAACCGAGGGCGAAATCACCGAGGTCGAGTGGCAAAAAAGCCTGCGCAAAATCGCCGCGTCAAAAGGCGGGCGTTTCATGCAGGTGGATTTTTCCGCGACGCCCTACAATCAGGTTGGCGCGGGCAAAAAGGCGCACGCCGTTTTTTTCCCGCACATCATCGCGGACTTCGACCTGATGGCGGCGATGCGGCAGGGTCTCGTGAAATCGCTCGCGCTCGACAAGCGGCGCGAACTCGGCGCGGTGCCGAACGAAGCCCTCCGGTTCAAGGCCGACCGCGACGAGCACGGAAACCCCGTCCTCTCCGAAGGCCAGCGCATCATGGTCAGCGCGGGGCTGGCGAAGTTGCGCAAACTGGAGGCGGATTTCGCCGCGCTCGACGCGGGCAAGCACCCGAAAATGCTCGTGATGTGCGAGGACACAAAAGTCACGCCGCTCGTGGAGGATTTTTTGAAAACGCAGGGATTGGGCGAGGACGAGATTTTGCGCGTGGACTCAAACCGGAAGGGCGAGTTGCCCGAGGCGGAATGGGCGGCGTTGCGCGAAAAATTGTTCGACATGGACGCGCACGAAAAACCGCGCGTGGTCGTCAGCGTGCTGATGCTGCGCGAGGGTTTTGACGTGAACAACATTTGCGTGATCGTGCCGTTGCGCACGACGGGCGCGAAAATCCTGCTGGAGCAAACCGTCGGGCGCGGCCTGCGCCTGATGTGGCGCGGCAACGAGTTCGACGAGCCGAAACGCGAGAACCGCGAGCGCATCAGGCAGGGTCTGGAGCCGGACAGCCTGATCGACGTGTTGAGCATCGTGGAGCATCCGAATTTTTCCGAGTTCTACGAGCAGTTGAAAAGGGACGGTTACGAGTTTGCCGAGACGCACGATGATTCGCCGGCGGCGCGGAGCAGCACGGGCGATCTCGTCACGGCGGGATTGCGCGAGGGGTTTGAGGCGTTTGATTTCGCCGTGCCGTTCATCTTGCGCGAGCAGGAGGAGGCGTTCGCCACCGTCGAGCCGGACGTGACGGCGCTGCCGGCGTTTGACGGGATGACGTTCGCGCAACTGAAGGCCGCCATCGGCACGGGCGACGTTTTCCACTCGGAGGACGTGCAGACAAAAACGCGTTTCGGCGACTACCGCGTGGACGGCGGCGTGATGACGGCGACCGGCTACAACGACTTCCTGGCGCGCATGTCGCGCCGCGTCGCCGACGCGCTCGGCGCGCCCGTCACGGGGAGCAGTCGCGACTTCGCGAACGCCTCGCGGTTTCCGTTTCTGCAAGTGGAGTTGCCGCGCCTGGCGGCGTGGATTGACGGCTACATCCGTCGCCGGCTTTTCGTGTCGGCGCCGGAATTTGATCCGCTCGCCGATGAAAACTGGCGTCTGCTCTGCCTCGAACCGGTGGCGGCGCACATCATCCAGACCTTCGGGCGCAGGTTGCCGGAGTTGACCGAAACGGAGACGACCGCGCCCGCGCACATCGCGCACCGCCGGCTTTCCGAGGTGACGGCGTTGCGCGTGCGCGCGTCGTCCTCCATCGAGTCGCCCAAGTGCATTTACGAGCGGTTGCCGTTCCCCTCGCTCAACGGCGGTTTCGAGCGGGTTTTTATGGAGAAGGCGATCGCCGACGCGACGGTCGCGGCGTTTTGCAAGGTGAACGAGCAGCGGCACCTTTTCATGCGGCTGCGTTACGTGAAGGAAAGCGGTCTGCCGGGTTTTTATTCGCCGGATTTTCTCGTGCGCACGGCGGCGGACTGCTGGCTGGTGGAAACGAAGGCGCAAAATCAACTCGGCCAGCCCGATGTTGTTCGCAAAAAAACCGCCGCCGTTGCGTGGTGCGCGCGCCTGAACGAATTGCCACCGGAGGAGCGTGGCGGTCTGGCATGGCATTACTGTTTGTTGGGCGAGGCGGTGTTTTGTGACTTCGTGCAAAAGGGCGCGGCAATGGAGGAGGTCCTGCATTTTTCGCGCATCCGTCCGGCGGCGGAGGCGACGGGGATGTTGTTTTGATTCGCGCCGCCGACGGAGGGCTACTTCAGCATTCGCACGCGGCGGTCTTTTCTGGGGAATTGCAGCGTCACGGTGGTGCCGACGCCCTCGGTGCTTTCGATGCCGATCTGGCCGCCGTGGTCGCGCATGATGCGCTGCACCACCATCAGGCCGAGGCCGTTGCCGCCGGCTTTCGTGGTGTGATACGGCTGGAAGAGTTTCACCAGGTCGCCCTGGCGGATGCCGCTGCCGGTGTCTCCAAAAATCAAATACACGCCCTCGTCGTCGGTGCGCGTCTTGATGCGGAGCACCCCGCCGGGCTGCATCGCCTCCATCGCGTTTTTGATGATGTTGAAAAACACCTGTTTCACCTGGTTGCGATCCGCCATCACGGCGGGCAGCGCGGTCGTAAGCTCGGCCTCGACGGCGATGTCGCGGTTCTCCAGTTCGCGCTGGTGGAAGCGCAGCACCTCGGCGAGCACCTCCTCCAGGCGCGTCTCGGCGAGGTCGGGCGGGCGCGGGCGGATGGCGTCGAGGAAATTCGTGATGATGCCGTCGAGCCGCACGACTTCCTCCTGGCAGACGCGGATGGAGTCGGCGAGCGCGCCGGTGTCCTGCGCGGTTTTCAGCTTTTTCAGGCGGCGCTCGATGAGCTGGAGGTGGATGGTGAGGGAGTTGAGGGGATTGCCGAGTTCGTGCGCGACGCCGGCGGCGAGCAGCAGCACCGACGAGGTGCGCTCGTCTTCGATGCGCGCCTCGGTGGTTTCGCGGTCGCGCGTGATGTCGCTGAGGATGACCGCGAAACGGCGCGGCGCGGCGCGGCCTTCCCCGTGGAACGGCACCATGTAGAGCCGCACGAGGCGCAATTCGGGATAGGTGAGTTCAAACTCGCGCGTCACCACCGTCGGCGGCGTGTTTTCGTCCGCGACCGCTTCGGTCTCGTCGCCGGCGAGGGTGTCTTCGAGCGATGCGCGCAGGCCCGGCACGAGCCGCCAGAGCGTGGCCTTGCCGGGTGCGTCGTCGCGCAGCCCGATGAGGCGTTGCGCGGACTGGTTGGCATACTCGACCAGTCCGTCCGCGCCGATGACGAGCACGCCTTCCTGCAACGTCTCGAAGATGCCCTCGAACAGCGCCCGTTCGCGCGCGAGCCGTTGCACGAGGTTGGAGAGGTTGACCGTGTCGAGCGAGTCCAGCCGCCCGAGCACGCGGTCCAGCGAGGTGTGTTTTTTTCCGGACATGTTGGAAGGAAGTGGCTGGGGCCAAGTGACAGGTAACAAGTGGCAAGTGACAAGTAACAAGTAACAAGGGGCAAGGGGCGGAAATGCGGAAGGCTCGCCGCGCGCGCCGCCAGTCCGTTTCGTGTCGCGCGCGTCATTTGATGCCTGCCCGCGCCGCCAGTCCGCTTCGTGTCGCGTGATGCCTGCCGCTTCTTCAAAAGAGCACCGTCTGCGCGGGATCAACGCGGGCGGCGAGCAGTTTGCGCAGAAACAGGTCGCGGTGCTCCACGCAGCGTCCGAGACGCAGCACGGCCTCGCGGTGCTCCGCGGTGCCGTAGCCTTTGTGCCGCGCGAAACCGTAACCGGGGTGGCAGGCGTCGAGTTCGCCCATCAGCCGGTCGCGCGTCACTTTCGCGACGATCGAGGCCATCGCGATGCAGAGCGAGCGGGCGTCGCCCTTCACGATGCCGGTGTGCGGATACGGAAAGTGCTTGAGCGGCGGCCCGTCCACGAGGATGCGGCAGCGCGCATCCTCCGTCCGGGGGCGGTGCGGTTGCGCGGCGCCGCAATCAGCGGACGGGAAGAGCAGGTCCGGCTCGCGCTCCCGTGGAAACATCGCCGGAGGATAAATCGCTTCGAGCGCGCGGCGCATGGCGAGCTTGGTCGCGCCGAGGATGTTGAACCGCCCGATCTCCGCGGCTGACGCGGCGCCGGGGCTGGCGTGGATTTTGCCTTGGAGCGCCAGTTGCTCAAATTCCGCCATGAGCGCCTCGCGTTCGCCGGCGTCGAGTTGCTTGGAATCGTTCACCCGTCCGCCGTTTTTGCGCGCCCAATGGCTTTCGAGAAACCCGCGCTCCACCAGCACCGCCGCCGCGACCACCGGCCCGGCCAACGCGCCGCGCCCCGCTTCATCGACACCGATGAGGCGGACGAATCCGTTGATCTGGCGGAGGTCAAACCCGCGCAAGTGCCGGCGTTTCATCCCGTCGGTTGTAAAGCCCGCTTCCCGTCGCGCAAGCCTGCGGACGCGCCCCCGTCGCCCCGCCGGTCGCCCCGCCCGGACAGGCGCGAATGGGAAGAGGCGGGATAATCGTTTTCAACCGCCGCCGCCGCGCCTCCGGCAACCTCCAAAAACTCGCTCGCCCCCGCCCTCATGCGCAAACTCATCGAAAGCCGTCCAACTCTTTTCTGAAATATCCCAACTTTTCCCTTGCCCGCTGAATGCCGTGGCCGGCTCTTAAAAATGCTTTTTTCGGTTTATGGTGTCGCCAACGCAAGAGGTCTGGCGCGGAAGCGCCCGGTAGGGAGGCCTCTCCGAGGCCTCCGCTGGACGGGGTTGGCGGTTTGAATTTTCATGGGGGAATCGGGGTGGCATGAGGGAATCGGGGCGGCAGGTAAAATCGGAGCGTTGTCGCGGAGGCATCGGAGAGGCCTCCCTACCGGGCGCTTCCGCGCCCAAGGGGCGTTTTCCATGTGACAGAATCATTGAGGTTACGCGCTGCTTCGCGCGTAGCGCAGGTTGTCAGGTTTCTCGCTTCGTTCGGAACCCAATCTGCTAAGCACGCAACGTTTGCGTAGAAGGAAGCAGACTTGGAAGTCTGCGCTACGAACGAGGCCGTGCGTAACCTCAGAGAATCATTGGGAAATGCTCTAAAAAGGCACGGCGATGATGCCCAAAAGCCGGGCGAGGGGCGGGGCTTTCGGCATGCGGCGGCGGTCTCGGCGAGACCGCCCTACCCTCCGTCATGCGGCGCGGGCGGGGGGAGGCTGTTTGCGGCGCGGGGGCGCGGGGTTTTCTCCGGCGCGCTCCGGCATACGGCGCGGGGGCGGCGGGGGTTTCTTCGGGTGGCCTGCAGCGCCATGCGGGGCAGTTCGCGCCGGCATACGGCACAGGCGGCGGCGGGGTTTTCTTCGGAGTGCTCCGGCATACGGCGCGGGGGCGGCGGGGTTTTCTTTGGCGCGTTCCGTCATGCGGCGCGGGCGGCGCGTTCTTGTTTGCGGCGTTCCAGCGCGCTGAGGATTCTTTTGCGGAGGCGCAGGTTCTTCGGCGTCACTTCCACGTATTCGTCGGGCGCGATGTATTCGATGGCGCGCTCCAGCGACAG
>JAIRTK010000307.1 GCA_031254955.1 Opitutaceae bacterium | reverse complement strand
GTTATAAGCAGAATTCAAAGAAAAATTAGATGCGTTTGCCCTGCGCGTAACATCAGTTATTAACTGAGATTACGTGGATGGCTCGTGGGATTGCGTGAGGCGAGGGCGCCACGTGCTGCTTTCAGGGGCGCGCGGACATGGCAGGTTTCTCGCTTCGCGCGGGACTTGTCCGAGCTGTCGCGGGCAGGAATGCCCGCGCTCCTGTTCACGGGCGGGGCGTCCGTGAGACTCGAACCAGCGGGCGGGGCGTCTGTGGTGCTCGAACCAGCGGGAGAGGCGTCCGTGAGACTCGAATCTACGGGAGGGGCGTCTGCGGGGGCATGCGGGGGGCGGGCGTTTTTCGGGGGAGAGGAGGTGGCGGCGGCGGGGCGTTCGAGGATTTGGCCGTCGGACAGGAGGCGGGCGCGGAGGCGGGCGTAGGGGATTTTTTGGACGGCGGTGTTTTCGTCGATCGCGTGGGCGGCGGCGGTGGCGGCGGATTGGGCGAGCACCATGAAGACGGGTTCCATGCGGATGGAGCCGTAGGCGATGTGCGTGGCGGACAGGCATACGGGGACGAGGAGGTTGTCGCATTCGGCGGCGCGGGGGACGAGCGCGCGGTAGCCGACGGGGTAGGGCGGAAATTTGCCGACTTGGATGTCGCCTTCGTTGCGGACGTGGCCGGCGGCGTCCACGTGGCGCTGGACGTGGTGCGAGTCCATCGTGTAGGCGGCCATGCCGATGGAGTCGGCGAGGGTTTCGCGGCCTTGGCAGTGGTGCTGGGTCATGACGAGGGCGGAGACCATGCGGCGGGCTTCCCTTATATATAATTGTTCCTGCCAGCCGCCGCCTTCGGTGAATTCGTCTTTGGTCATGCCCCAGGCGCCGACTTGCGCGCGGATTTCGGCGGGGACGCGGGGGTGGTTGGCGAGGGTCCACATGAGGCCTTGTTGATATAATAAATGGCGGCGGGCGATTTTTTCGCGGGTTTTATAATCGGCTTCGGGGTAATCATAATTCTGGCCAATGAAGTCGGTGGAGAAGCCGCCGCGGTTGTTGGTGTCGGTTTTGCGGTTGGGGAGGGGGGAGTTGATCCAGATGCGGCGTTGTGCGGCGGTGGCGGTGGCGGGCGTGGCTTCGAGGTTGCGGAGGAGGAGTTCATACCAGTCTTCGCGGTAGCCGTCGGGTTTGGCGAAGGGGATGCGGTTGTCGGGGTGGTCGGTGAGGCACATGCGGAAGCAGTAGGCTTGGACGCGGTGGTCGGCGGCGCCTTCTTTGCCGGGGCCGGCGGGGTCGATGAAGGGGAGCAGGCCGCTGGCGGGGTCGCCTTTGCGGATGCAGGGATCGACGCCGGGAAAAAATTGGTGCGAGCGGGCGTTGCGGGTCTGGACGCCGTTGAGGGTTTCGCCGTAGCGGGCGTTGGCTTCGCGTCCGATGGTGTAGCTTACGCCGGCGAGGGCCATGAGGTCGCCTTCGTAGGTGGCGTCGATGAAGACGCGCGCGCGGAAGACGCGTCCGTTTTCGGTGCGGATGGCGGTGATGCGGGCGCCGTGTTTTTCGATGCCGGGGGCGGGGGCGCCGGGGGCGGGGGGAGGGGTGCGGTCGAGGCGTTCGAGGCGGAAGACTTCGATGCGGTCGCGGGCGAGCCAGTGTTCCAGGACGGCGAGCGCGGCGGAGGGTTCAAAGGACCACCAGGCGTCGGGGTCGAGGCGTTTTTGGGAGACGCGGTTTTCGTCGGGGCGCTGCCATTTCCAGGCTTCGGGGCGCTGGTAGTGGGCGCGGATGTCGCGGTAGAATTCGCGGGCGATGCCGCCGATGACTTGTTTGTTGCCGATGTCGGTGTGGCCGAGGCCGCCGGTGGTGAGGCCGCCGATGCGCGCGGTTGGTTCGATGAGGGCGACGGTTTTGCCCATGCGCACGGCTTGCACGGCGGCGGCGATGCCGGCGGCGTTGCCGCCGTAGATGACGATGTCGCGTTCGATGGGCGGGGGCGCGGCGGGGGCGGCGTTGGCGGCGGCGGGAGCGAGGGGGGCGAGGGTGAGGATGGCGAGGGGGCGGGCGGTGGAGAAAACGGCGGTGGCGAGGGTGAGGATGGCGGGTGCGTGGTTCATGGGCGGGTTAGGGCAGGTGGGTTTGGGTTGGGTTAAGGGCTGGTTTAATGGTTGGTTTAGTGGTTAGTTTAATGGCTGGTTTAGTGGTTGGTTTTTTACTGTCCACAGATTACGCAGATTTACGCAGATTGTTTTTAATAATTTGTTTTTAGTCTGTGTGATTTATGGATGGCTTAGGGGCTTGTTTTTTTGTTAATCACTAATTTTTACTAATAATCGGAATACTAATGGTCCGGTTGTGTTATTGGTGTTTTGGTTTTTAGCGGGAATGGGCGGTTGGTTTAATACCTATTTCCAATGAAAATCACTCTTTTGCAGGGGCGTCGCTTGCGACGCCCGGCTTGATAACCGTGCTCCAGCAAAGGGCCGTGCTCCAGCAACGGGCTTCGCAAGAGAAGCCCCTACATGGCTCTGCTTCTAAAGTGTACTTTTCACTGGGAAAGGGTATTACACGAATTTGCATGGATTACTATTAATGGGAATCCGCGTTAATCCGTGGACGGGTTAAGGGTTTATTGTTTGGGACAGGGTTCTTCGGGGGTAAGGGTGAGGACGGCGAGGCCGTAGGCGGGGAGTTCGACGGGGAGGGGGCCGGACGCGGGGTCGAGCGGGCGGGGGGCGCCGCCGGCGGCGTCGAGGAGCGCGGCGGTTTTCCATGCGGCGGCGGGGTGCGCAGGCGAGGCGCAGGCGAAGGCGGCGGGGGAGGCTTTGATGGCGGCGCGCACGGGGCGCGGGCTGTTGTTGAGCAAGACGAGGTAGGCGCGGTTTCCTTCGGGCGAGAGGGCGGCGAGGTAATCCACTTCGGGCAGGCCGGTTTCGATTTCCGCCCAGGCAAGGCGGGCGGGCGCGCCGTGGATGGTTCCGGGGGCGAAGCCGAAGCAGGCGTGGGGGCCGACTTTCGGGGTGATGAAGCCGCGGGGGAAGGCGATGGCGCCGGCGGAGCGGAGCGCGGCTTCGGAGACGAGGTAGTCGGTGATGAGGCCGATCTGCCACCAGGCGTGGTGCGGGAAGCCGCCGGGGCCGCCGTGCATGGTGCTCCAGTAGTAGGAGGCGACTTGGGTGCCGGGGTGGAGGAAGGCGTCGCGCGCGAGCATGGCGGCGCGGGCGAGGTCGCGGAAGAGCGGTTCGCCGGTGAGGGCGGCGACGCGGATGAAGAGGCCGGCGTAGCTGGAGAGGAGAATCGGGCCGCGCGTGACGGCGCTGCCGAAGCTGCCGCCGTGCTCGAAGGAGAGTCCGGTCTGGTTGATTTCCCAGTCTTCGCGGGCGACGCCGCGCGCGGTTTTCTTTTTCACGGTGGCGATGTGGCGGGCGTAGATTTCCGTGACGTATTGGCGGGCGCACTCGATGCCGGCGGCGCGGTGGCGCGGGTCGCCGGTGAGTTCGTGGAGGTCGAGGAAGGCTTGCGCCATTTGCGCGGTGGCGAAGTCGGGCGCGAAGCGGGTGTCGCCGCAGACGCCGAGGAAGCGCGCGGGTTTGACGGAGTTTTCCACGAGCCAGTCCGCGCCGCGCCGGGCGGCGTCGAGGTATTTGGGGTCGCCGAGGATTTTCGCGGCGACGACGAGGCCGTAGAAGGTGGGGCGGTAGTCGGGGATTTCGGTGAAGAGGGGTTTTTGCGTGGCGTGGTCGTAGGCGACTTCCCAGTCGCCGGCGGGTTTTTGCCAGGCGAGGAGGCGGTCGGCGCCGAGGCGGAGGCGGGCGCAGAGTTCGGCGTCGTCCGGCTCGAAGAGGAGGAAGTTGCCGAGGTCGAGCATGGTGTAGTAGGTGATGGCGATGGGTTCGACGTAGTCGCCCCACTCCTCGGTGAAGCGTTGGGATTTGGCCAAATAATACTGGCCGAGCGCGGCGCCTTGGAAGAAGCCGGGGGCGGTTTGTTGCTGGGCGAGTTTGAAGTTGCGGGCGAAGGGGAGGCGGTCGCGCGCGAGGCGCGGGTCGCCGGTGATTTTCGCGAGCATCCACATGGCGCCGTAGTCGGAGTTTTTCATGGGGTCGTAGTCGGCGCGGTTGGTTTTGTCGCGTTGGGAGCCGACGACGGAGGCGTTGTAGGCTTGCGCGCCGATTTTGAGGTCGTTGAAGGTTTCGGTGTGCCAGAGCGAGGTTTGGTCGGAGACGACGTAGGCGTGGAGCGAGTGGAGGCGTTGCGAGAGGGAGCGGGCGGGTTTTTTCAGGGCGAGAAAATCGCGGAGGCGGAAGATGTCGTTGGCGGAGTGTTTCACGAGGTCGAACCAGCCGTCGGCGGCGCCGGCGCGGAGCGAGTAGCGGAAGGCGAAGCGGCGGGTGTCGCCGGTCTTGAGCGCGGAGCCGGTTTTGCCGAGGATGGGTTGCCAGAGGGTCGGCGAGAGGGCGCCGTCGCGTGTCATGTGCGAGAGGCCGAGGCGGGGGTTGGAGCGGTCGGCGATGGCGGCGGCGGGCCAGGGGTCGAGGGCGTCCCAAGGCTCGGCGAGGACGGAGAGCGTGAGGCCGTTTTTCACGGTGGCGATGGAGGCGGGCGTGGTGGCGTTGCGTTCGGGGACGATGGCGGGGAGCGCGGGCAGGCCGTGGCCGTAGCCGAGGGAGGCGGGGATGTCGGGGTTGAGGGTGTTGCCTTTGAAGTAGCCGGGGATGAGCGCCCAGGCGATGTCGGCGGGGTCGAGCGTGGCGAGCGCGGGCGTGGAGAGGGAGTAGAAGCCGTCGCGGCGCGCGGTGAGCGTGGTCGTCACAAGGAAATCGCCGGGGAAGGCGGGGTCGGCGCGCCATTCGGCGGTGACGCTGGCGAGCGGGGCGCCGTCGAGCGCGAGGTCGGCGGCGAACACGAGCGCGCCGTCGGCAGCGCGCGCGGCGGTGTCGGGGAAAAAGTGGATGGCCGTGCCGGCGGTGTTGAGCAGGGCGGGAATGACGGCTTTGCGCCATTTCGGGCCGGCGATGCGTTGGTCGGGTTCGGGGAAGGGGGCGGTGGCGCCGGTGAAAGCGAAGTCACGCGGGGTTTCATCGGGTTTTTCGGCGGAGTAGAGGAGCGTCGCGCGGCCCGAGGGCGTGCTGAAGGATAGCGGGGCGGCGGTGGAGGTGGCGGTGGTGGAGGGGATGGCGCTGGTGGTGGAGGTGGCGATAACGGCGACGCGGGAGAGGGTCCAGCCGGCGGCGGTTTTGCGCCATTCGATCGAGGCGGCAGAGTCGGCGAGGACAACGGTGCCGGCGGTGAGGGGAACGGTGTCGATGGCGGTGGCGGCGGCGGAGGAGGCGGGGACGCCGAACGCGGCACGCGGGACGCGTGCGCTCCCCGGAAGAGCGGCGGCGGGTTGCGTGTCGGGGCGCCAGGAGGCGGAGACGGCGGCAGCTTGCTGCGCGGCGGCTTTTGCGGCGGCGGGCGGGAGCGCGGTGAAAGTGACGAGTTTTTCGATGAGGAACGCCACCTGCCGCCCGCGAGCGCGGTTGCCGGCGGTGGCGAGTTCCGCCCACTTCGGGCCGTCGCGCATCACGCCGGCGGCGGAGAGCGTGGCGCA
>JAIRTK010000276.1 GCA_031254955.1 Opitutaceae bacterium | reverse complement strand
TCATGACCCTTTTCAAAATTTCAAACTCCCCAACGCCCCAATTCTCCTCTTTTCAGAGCGATTCCCCCCAATTCCACCCTTTTCAATAATTTCCCCTCGTCTTGGCGAAGCCCCTACATGGCTCTGCGTCTATAGGGTCATGTTCACTGGGATAGGGGATGATACCTTTTGCGAATGGAAATCATACTATGGAAGCCGTTAAGGGTAGAGCGAGGCGTCCCGCCGAGCCGCGAGCGCTTCCCACGGCTCGGCGGGATGCCTCGCCCTACCTGGAGGGGGATTTTTTGTCTGCTAAGGGTATTATCACGGGCCTGCGCGGCCTCGGGCCTGGCTGGGCCTTGGTCATGGATGGCGCTCCGCGCCGCAGCTCGCAAGCACATGGGCGGGGTTGCCCGTGTCACGCAATCCCTCGTAGCGAAAACATGCAATCCCTCGTGGCGAAAATACGCAATCCCTCGTGGCGAAAATATGCAATCTCTCGTGGCGAAAAATGTCCGTGCCTCTCAAGCGTGGGGGCGGGGCGTTGGTGGCGTTTGGAATTTCATGGGGGCGCGGTGGCTTCAATGGTTTGGGAAGGGCGGCTCAGTCCATGACCATCCGCGCGGCGGCGAAGTTTTCGCACATTGCGTGGATTTCTTCGGGGGAGTCCATTTTCAGCGCCTTGGCGGCCAGCGCGCGCGCGTCGGTCATTTTCATGGCCCGCACGAGATATTTCACCGGGGCGATCAGCGGCGGTGTCATGCTCAGTTCGTCCACGCCCAGCCCGAGCAGCAGCGCGGCATACACCGGGTCGCTCGCCATTTCTCCGCATACGCTGACTTTGCGCTTTTGTTGGTGCGCTTCGGTGACGACGTTGCGGATGACGCGCAGGATCGCGGGGTGCGCGGGTTCGTAGAGGTGCGCGATGCGGTCGTTGCCGCGGTCGATGGCCAGGGTGTATTGGATGAGGTCGTTGGTGCCGATGCTGAAGAAGTCGGACTGGCGCGCGAGGAGGTCGGCGGTCGCGGCGGCGCTGGGGATTTCGATCATCGTGCCGACTTGCAGGGTTTCGTCGAAGGGGGTCCCGGCCCGGCGCAGTTCGGCGCGGCATTCGTCGAGGATCGCGTTGGCGCGCGCGAGTTCGCCCGCGCCGCTGATCATCGGATAGAGGAGCAGCACGTTGCCGTGCGCGCTGGCGCGCAGGATGGCGCGGAGTTGTTCTTTGAAGAGGTCCGTGTGTTCCAGGCAAAAGCGGATGGCGCGGAAGCCGAGGAAGGGGTTCGCTTCGGGGGGGAAGAGGCCGGGGTTGCCGGCGAGGGGTTTGTCGCCGCCGAGGTCGAGGGTGCGGATGGTCACGGGGGCGCCGGCCAGGGATTCGGCGGCGGTTTTGTAGGCGAGGTATTGTTCTTGTTCGGAGGGGATGTGGTGGTTGCGCAGGTAGAGGAATTCCGAGCGGAAGAGGCCGACGCCTTCGGCGCAGTTGTCTTTCACGAGTTGGAGTTCGTCCACTTTTTCAATGTTGGCGCGGAGGGGGACGGCCACGCCGTCGAGCGTGATGGAGGGGCGGCGGCTGGCTTCGTGGAGGCGTTGTTCGATGCCGCGTTTTTGGGTCTGGATTTTTCCGTAGCGGAAGAGGGTCTGTTCGGTGGGGTTGAGGATGACGGAGCCGTCGTAGCCGTCAACGAGGACCCAGTCGCCGTCCCGCACGTGTCGGGTGAGGTCGCGCAGGCCGACGATGGCGGGGCAGCGCATGGAGCGCGCGACGATCACGGCGTGGCTGGTTTTGCTGCCGCTGTCGGTGACGATGGCGATGGCGTGGCCGCGGTCGATGCTGGCGGCGTCGGATGGCGTGATGTCGTTGGCGATGATGATGCGTTTGCCGGCGAGTCGGGCGAGGTTCTGGGCGGTCTGGCCGAGGAGGTTTTGGATGACGCGTTGGGCCACGTCGCGGATGTCGCCGGCGCGTTCGCGGAGGTATTCGTCGTCGATTTCGGCAAAGGCTTTGATGTAGCGTTGCGAGACGTTGTTGAAGCAGACTTCGATGTTTTTGGAGGTTTGCTCTAGTTCCCGGATTGTTTCCGCGATGAGGGCTTGGTCTTCCAGCACGAGCAGGTGGGCGTCGAAGATGCGGGCTTCTTCGTTGCCGAGGTTTTTTTCCACTTCGGCTTGGATTTTCTGGATTTGCTGGCGCGTGACGAGGAGGGCTTGTTCGAGGCGCGCGATTTCTTCCGTGTGTTTGCCGGCGTCGATGTGATACGAGGGGAATTCAACGTCGTTTTTTATATAGAGGAACACTTGTCCGTAGGCGATGCCTTGGGAGGCGGCGATGCCTTGGATGACGGTTTCGTTTTGGGTTCCTGGTGCTGGCATGGAGGTTGTTGTGCCGTCCGGCGTGCGCGTGTGTGTGCGTGTGTGCGTGTGCGTGGCCCGGTCGTAGTCAGCGCAGGGCGGCGGCGCACAGCATAACGACAGCGGGGGCGTGGCGGTCAATCTTGGGTTTTTTGGGGGTCAGCGGATTTTCGTTTCCACGATGAAGGTTTCCCGGCCCCAGGCGGCGTGGATGCATCCGGTGATGCCGGCTTGGGTGGCGGCGTCCGTGGTGTCCGGTAGCAGCGCGAAGCAGGCGCTTCCGCTTCCGCTCATCATCACTGGCAGGCGGAAGTTGTCGCGGAGTTTTTCCAGGAGGACGGGCAGGGCGATGAATTTGGCAAAGGCGGCTGGTTGCATGTTGTTGAACAGGAGGGTGTCGAGGCCGAAAAATGCCGTGCCGGGGGGGGCGGTCATCCATCGGCGCAGGCGGGCTTCCGCGTCGGGCGGCGGCAGGTAAACCGGGGGCGCCGGTGGTGGCGGTGGTGGCGTGGCCAGGGTGGCCATGCGGGCGTAGGCCCAGGCGGTGGGGACGCTTGCATCGGGTTTGAACACGAGCAGGCGGTGTCCGCGCAGGCGTTGCGCGGTTTCGGCGGGGAGTGGTTCGATTTGTTCGCCGCGTCCGCGCATCACGACTGGCGCGTCGTGCAGGAATAGCGCGCAGTCCGAGCCGAGGGCCGCCGCAAGTTCCGCGAGGCGCGCGTCCGGGAGTGGCGCGCGGTGGTTGCCGCGTCCGGCGCGCGCGGCCAGCTGGTTGAGCGCGCGCAGCGTCGCGGTGGCGTTGCTGCTGCCGCCGCCGAGGCCCGCGCCGACGGGGATGCGTTTTTCCAAAAAAAACTTCGCCCCGCCGCGCCAGCCCGACGCGGCGCGAAAGGCGCGCGCGGCCCGCAGTATCAGGTTGGCCTCGCCGGGGGGCGGGGAGGGCATGGGGGGCGGGGGAATTTTTTCGTTGGGCAAGTTGGGCGAGCTGGCATCCGGTGTGCGTGGCGTCGTGCATTCGAGCGAGAAAACGCCTTCGCCATCGCCGCTGCCGCCGCCGCCGCGCCCGGTCTCGCCCGGTTCCGTCGCCTCCACGCGCAGCCGGTCGCCAAACTCCAGCGGGGCGGCCACCGACACCAGTTCGTGAAACCCATCCGCGCGCCGTCCCGTGATGGCGAGGAAGAGGTTGATTTTGGCCGGGGAAAAGACGGTGACGGCGTCCATGCCGCGCCATCAAAACGGGTTTGCCCGCGCAATTGAAGCTTGAAAGGCGGCCCGGAACTGGCGGATTGGTGGCCGTTTCCGTCCTCCCGAAAACCCGTGTTGCGCTGAAGCCATGCCCACCGACTTGTTAGCCATGCCCACCGACTTGATCCTCGCCCTCGATGTTCCCTCGCGCGAAGAAGCCGCGCCCATTCTCCGCCAGTTGCGCGGTTCGCTGCGCTGGGTGAAAATCGGCCTGCAAATGTTCACCGCCCACGGCCCCGATTATGTGCGCGCCGTCGCGGACGAGGGGTTTGACATTTTCCTCGACCTCAAGCTGCACGACATCCCCAACACCGTGGCCAAGGCCGTCGAGTCGCTCGCCTCGCTGCCCATCGGCATGCTTACGCTGCACGCCTGCGGCGGACGGGAAATGCTGGCCGCCGCCGACGCCACCCGCCGCGCCGCGAAGCCCGGCCTGCTCCTGCTCGGCGTCACCGTGCTCACCTCAATGAACGCCGCCGGGCTGGCCGAGACCGGGGTCGCCGCCGCGCCCGAGGAGCAAGTCTCGCGGCTTGGCCGTCTCGCCATCGAAGCGGGGTTGCGCGGGCTGGTCTGTTCGCCGCTGGAAGTCGCCGCGCTTCGCCGCGAGCTGCCGTCCGGCGTGCGCCTCGTCACTCCCGGCATTCGCCCCGCCGGCGAGGCCGGAGGCGACGACCAGAAACGCGTCATGACGCCTGCCGAGGCCGCGCGCGCCGGATCGAGCTACATCGTCGTCGGGCGTCCCATCTTGAAGGCGCCCTCGCCCGCCGAGGCCGCGGCAAAGATCATGGCTGATTTGCGCGGGACACAGTAGCTCTTCCCACGCACGCCCCCCCCTCCAATCGTTCTCGTTCTCGTTCTCGTTCTCTTTCTCTCTTCCGTTTTCGCGCTCCCCTCCTCTTCCCTCCCCAATGGCGCCGCCCGGAGGAGAAGGAAGAAAGGAGAAAGGAGAAAGAGGAAGAGAAAGAAGAAAGATAAAGGGAAAGAGGAAGAGGGAAGATAAAGATAAAGGGAAAGAGGAAAGCGAAAAGAGGGCGTGGCCTTGGCTTGCATTGCCTTCCTCTTGCATTCCCTTTCCCGTTTTCCCGAAACGGCCATCCCCTTCCGGCCCAAACCGTCCAGAAAAGAAGAGAAAACGAGAACGAGAACGAATTGAAGAGACGCGCTTTTCAGGGGACGGATTCCGCCCTGCCCTGCCGCGTCACCTGCCCCTTCCCGCGCGCGCTGAAATCGGCACAACGCACTTGCCGCCGACGCATCCGCCATCAAATTGAGTCGTCCCGATGTCCGCCACCCAGCACGAATTTTACATCCGCTCCGCCTCCGACGACGAGGCGCACGGCCCGTTTACATTCGATCAACTCGCCCGGCTCGCGGCCCACGGACAACTCGCCCATGACCTGCTTTATTACGAGGCCGAAAGCGAACAATGGATGCCCATCGACGGAAACGCCACGCTGAGCGCCCGCCTGTTCTCCATCTCCGACGCGACAGCGTCCCCGCCGCCGCTCGCGCACCCGCGCGCGGACACGCATGGCGCCGCCGACGCCGCCATCGCTTCCGCCGCCGCAGCCACCTCCCCATCAAGCATCCCCCCCACCGCCGCCGCTTCCGCTGCCGTCGCCCTTGCGAGTCGCGCCCTCGCCGCCGCCTCATCAAACCCCGGCGCTCCCGCCACCACTGCCTCCCCCCCAGAAGCCGCCGCCGATCCATCAAAACCCGCCCCCAACCCCACCACATCCACCCCAAAAAACCCCAACGAACCCCAGACCACCTCAACCAACACCCCAAACACAACCCAACCCA
>JAIRTK010000489.1 GCA_031254955.1 Opitutaceae bacterium | reverse complement strand
ACATGCGGAGTCCGAACATCTGGCTGCCATGAGTTCTCACACGCCCCGGCGCGGTTGCGCGCGCCGGATCCGCACAACTTCAACGCAAAATTGAAGCGTGAGAGTGGCAACTTGGTTGCACGGGGTTCCCTTGGGTTCGCGGCGTCTTTGCGCCGGCCCGCAAGCGGACGCCCCGCGCCGGCTGGTTTCTGCTCTTGCCTGAAACCATCCGCCAAACCTCCATGCCCAAGTCCGCCACGGCCCGCGTCAACGCGCGCGCCTTTTCAGTCGTCCGCCGCGCCATCCTTCCCCGCCTTGCGCGATCCGCCACCGCGCGTATTCCCGCGTTCTGAACGAACGGGGCGTCGCCGGCATTTTTTGAAATGAGCACAAGGCGGACAACGGCCACACCGTCCCTCTCATTCCGCCCGCGCTGGCGGAGGCCGCTGCATCTGCTGCACCGCTGGGCGGGCGTCGTGCTCGCGCCGTTTTTTGTCATGTGGTTCGCCAGCGGCATCGTCCTCGCCTACGTGAAGTTTCCCCGTCTCACGCGCCCCGAGCGGCTCGCCGCCGCGCCCGCGCTGGATTTTTCCACGGCGAAACTCTCGCCCGCCCGGGCCGCCGCCACCCTGCGCGCCGGCGAGTTCCGGCTGCGGGGCACGCCGACGGGAAATCTCGCGCTGCCCGCGCCCGCCGACCCCGCCGCGCCCGTCCGCCCGCGCGCCGTCCGCCTCACGCAAGTCCAGGGGCGCCCCGCGTATGTGTTCACCGCCGGCATGGCGCAGCCGGTGGTGGTGTTCGCCGACGACGGCTCGCGCCCCGGCCCGGCCACGCCGGAGCGGGCCGTCTCCGCCGCGCACGCGTTTGCAGGCGGGGGCGCGCCGCGTTATCTCGAAACCCTCCAGTCCGACCAGTGGAGCGTGGGCTTCGAGTTGAACGAGCACCGTCCGTTGCTGCGCGTCGCGATGGGCGACGGCGCGGGCACCGAGTATTACGTCTCCAGCGTGACCGGCGAGGTCGTGCGCGACACGCGCCGGCGGGAGCGTTTGCTCAACTGGCTCGGCTCGGTGCCGCACTGGATTTACCCCCATTTTCTGCGCAAGCACCCCGCCGCGTGGGAATGGGTGGTGGACATCCTCGCGGTCGCCGGGGTCGTCGTCGTGCTCGCCGGGATCGCCGTCGGTTTTCTGCGCCTGCGCCGTCGCGCGGCCAGACCGCGCACGGCCCGCCAATGCGTCGCCCGCTGGCACTATTTTGCGGGTCTCGCGTTCGGCGCGGTCGCGCTGACGTGGGTGTTCAGCGGCTGGATGTCCATGAACCCGCGCGGCTTCAGCCCGTTTGTGTTTCCCTCGCCGACGGAGATGTTTCTTTTCTCCGGAGGCCCGCTCGATTTGTCGCGATTTTCCTCCGTGCCGGAGTTGCCGGAAAACACCGTCGAGGCATCGCTGTTGTGCTACGCCAAACAGCCGCTGGTGCTCGCCTCGTCGCGTGACGGCCTGGACAGCCTGCTTCCGGCGACTCTCGGCACGGATCCAGTCCTTCCCACGGCGGACGCCATTCTCGCCCGCGTCCGCGAACTCATGCCGGGCGTCCCGCTTGCCGGGGCCGCCGTGCTCACCGGCTACGACAACCACTACTACACACGCCACCCCGAGGAAGCCGCGCAGCCGTTGCCCGTCGTGCGCGCGCGCTTCGCCGACGGGAAAAACACCTGGTTTCACATTGACGTGAAAACCGGACGCCTGCTCGACAAATCCACCGCGGGCAGCCGCGTGTTCCGCCACCTTTATCGCGGACTGCACTCGTTCGACTGGTGGTGGCTGTGGTCGCGCCGCCCGCTTTGGGACATCGCCATCGTCGGCGGCTCTCTTGGCGGCCTCGCCCTCTCGCTCGCCGGCCTCGCCCTCGCCCTCCGCCACCTGCGCCGGACCCTCCACCTCCAACCCTTCTCGTCCCCGCCACAAACACCGCCCCCACAAACACCGACCCAATGAACACCGACAAAACAAACCTCGGCAAAACCCTCCCCGCCCTCGCGGCGACCGGTCTGCTCCTCCTCGCCCTCGGCGCCGCCGACGCCCGCGCCCAGCAAACCAAGGGAAAGGACGACCCCGTCGTCATGGACTCCTACGAAGTCAACGAGTCCGCTTACCATGACCCGCTCGCGCTCTCGAAACCGAACAGCACCGCGTCGCGCCTCGGGCTGACGCCGATGGGAACGCCCGCGAGCGTCGAGACGCTCGCCACCGCCTTCATCCGCGCCACCGGCGACACCCACCTCGCCAACACCATCTCGCGCGCTGCCGGCATCACCCGCGTCGCCGGCGCGGGCAATGCCGGCAGCGCCTTCGCCGCGCGCGGTTTCCTCGGCAACGGCACCCTCGCCTCGCTCTACGACGGCATCCGCCTGTTTTCGGGGCGCGGCTCCGTCACCTTCCCCTTCGACCCCTGGATGGCCGAGCGCGTCGAAATCCTGCACGGCCCCGCCTCCGTGCTCTACGGCGACGCGGCGACCGGCGGCGCCATCAACGTCACCCCCCGCAAACCCAACCGCGACCGCGTGCGCACCGAGGCGCGCATCGGCTTCGACACCGACAGCTCCTTCCGCCTCGCGCTCGGCCAAGGCGGCCCCCTCGGCCAATACGCCTCCTACCGCGCCGATGTGAGCACCGGCAACTCCGACACCTGGCTCGAACGCAACGACACCAGCACCACCGCCGCCGCCGCCGCGCTGCGCGTCGATCCGCTTCCGAACCTCAACCTCACGCTCTCCTTTGACTACGCGCTGCAAAAACCCGGCGGCTACTTCGGCACGCCGCTCGTCGAGGGCAAATCCCTCGGCCACCTGCGCGACCACAACTACAACGTCGCCGACAACACCATCGAGTTCCATGACCGCTGGACGCGCCTCGACGCCGAATGGACGCCCTCATCCCAAATCACCGTCCGCAACCGCCTCTACTATCTCAACATCGCCCGCGAATACAAAAACGTGGAATATTACTACGATGGCGGCCTCATGGGCATGGACGGCTACGTCATCCGCATGGGTGCCATGGCCATTGCTCACGACGAGGACCAAGTCGGCGACCGCGTCGATGTCACGATCAAAAACGAACTCCTCGGACGCCAAAACACCCTGCTCGTCGGCGCCGAAATCAACCGCGTCAATTTCGATTACAACGAGGCCGAGGATCCCTCCTTCATGGACTTTGTGGACGCGCTCGATTTCGACCCGGGCCTTTTCCCCGCGACACTTTCCCCGACCAGTCAATTCCGCTCGCGCACCACCCAGTTCTCCCTCTTTGCCGAGGACCGTTTCGAACTCACGCCCAAGCTCTCGTTTGTCGCCGGACTCCGCTACGATCACGTCAACCTCGACAAAACCGACCGTCTCGCCGCCCCCGACTCCTTCAAGCGCAACTACGACTACTTCAACTGGCGCGTCGGCGCGGTCTATGCGCTCACGCACGCGCTCTCCCTCTACGGACAACTCGCCACCGGCACCGACCCGCTCGGCGACTCGCTCATCACCATCACCACCGCCAACCGGCAATTCGACCTGCCCGACAGCCGCCAGATCGAGATCGGCGTGAAAAACACCTTCTGGAACGAACGCGCCGAATGGACCCTCGCGCTCTACCACATCGAAAAACGCGACAATGTGAGCCGCGACGCCTACAGCTACCACTACATCGACAAACAAACCGCCCGCGGCATCGAAGGCGGCATCGGCATCGCGCTCGCTCACGGCGTGCGCGTCCATGCCAACCTCGCGTGGCTCCATTCCGAATACGACGCCTTCCGCCAAGTCTCGCGCGCCACCGGCGCCGTCACCCATCTCGACGGCAAACGCCCGCCCTGCATCCCCCAAGTCACCGGCAACCTTCTGGCCTCGTGGGCGTTTCACCGCGACTGGGAAATCGGCACCGGCCTGCGCTACGCCGGAAAAACCTACGCGACCAGCGACAACAATCCCGCCTACGAACTCGACGCCTACTGCGTGGCCGACGCCCACGTCCGCTGGCGCCTCACCCGCCACGCGACGCTCGCCGTGCACCTCTCCAACGCATTCGACGAAGACTACGCCACGCTCAGCCAAGGCAACCAAGTTTACCTCGGCAACCCGCGCGCCGTCTCGGCGTCGCTGGAGTTCTCCTTCTAACCCACGCCACCCGCCGACGCCGCCATGAACGACGCCCCCGGAGCGAAGGCGACGCCCCGCCGCCCGCCTCAAACGACAAAACGCCGCCGCCGCCTCGCTCCCACCTCCCGCCGCTTCCCCGCCAGCACCTCTCGCCGCCGCCCAAATCCGCAATCCGAAATCCGCAATCTCCATGACCCCCATCGACCATATCCGCGAAATCCTCCATGCCATCGCCGGCGTGCTGGTGTGGCCCGTGCTCCTCGGGCTGATCGGGCTTGCCGCCGCCATGCTCGTCTCGCTCGGCGCGTTTGCCCGCGAAGCGTTTGACCGCCGCCGCGGGCGGCGCGCCCTGCTGGAGCACGA
>JAIRTK010000210.1 GCA_031254955.1 Opitutaceae bacterium | reverse complement strand
GATCCCACCAAGGTAAAACACGTACTTGTGCTTGACCCTGCGCCTCTTCTGGAGGCTTTCCACAAGCAGCGTAGCTGCGATGCGTCTTCCCGTCTTTGTAGCGTATCCGGCTCTTCAGGTGCATCGACACGCTCTAGGGACTGGGTCGGGCTTATACCCTTTCCCAGTGAACAGTACCCTTTAGAAGCAGAGCCATGTAGGGGCTTCGCTTGCGAAGCCCGTTGCTGGTGCATGCCCGTTGCTGGAGCACGGTTATCAAGCCGGGCGTCGCAAGCGACGCCCCTACAAAAGAGTCATTTTCATTGGGAATGGGTATGACACGCCTTTTGAGGTTCCTCGCTATTTTGAATGAATTTTACAAAGCGCGTCCGTGGAGCGGAGGCCGCGCTTGTCGCCCCTCCGGGACTTTGCTGTCTCATCGAAAAGAGCGGGGAATCCCTTTTGAAAAATCCGAGCCTTGGATATCAGCCTCTTGCATTCCCATCATCCTCGAAAAAAATGAAATTCTCTCCCGAATAGACGAAGTCGGGTTAATGCCGTTTCCGAACTCGTTTTGGACTTTAGCGGCCCCTGTCCCTTTGGAAGGGGCATGACTTCAGTTCGCAATTCCGCCGCCTATCGCGATTGCAGGCTGAACTTGTTCAGGCTGGCTTTGCGGCATTCGTCCATCACGAAGGTGACGGTTTTCAGGGGCGTGTTTTCGTCCGCGCTGATGAGCACGGGCACGTCGCGGCTGACATCTTTCACCTGCCGCAACAACGCGGGCAGCTCGTGCTCGGCGACAGGTTTGTTGTTGAACAATATCTCGCCGCTCTTGGCGATCTGGATGAGCACGCCGTTGCTGAACTGGTTTTTGCCCGCCGTCTCCACTTTGGGCAGCGTGATGTTGAGCGTCTGCGTGGTGGCGAAGCGCATCGACACAAACGCAAAGAGCACGAGCATCACGAGCACGTCGATGAGCGGCACCAGCGGCAGCTCGGGACGGCGTCGGCGACGGTTGCGAAGTCCGCTGCTCATCGGCGGTCAGAGGATGCTTTTGCCCGGCGCGGGCACGGGCGGCAGCAGCGGCGGCGGCGCGGCGGCGGCGAGTTGAGGATTTTCGCTGGCGGCGAGCACGCGCTCCAGAAGCACGTCGAGGCGAGCCGACTGCGCGTCGATGCGGCGGTTCAGGTAGCCGTTGCCCAGCAGCGCCCCGACCGCGATGACGAGGCCGAGCAACGTCGCCGAGAGCGCGTAGCCGACGGATTCGGTGAACTGCACCGGGTCGGGCATCCGCGTCTCGGGATCGATCACGGAAAACGCGGCGAGCAGGCCCGACACCGTTCCAATCAGCCCGATCAGCGGCGCCGCCGTGTAGATGACATCCAGATAGCTGACGCCGCGCTCCATTTTCATGAGTTCGAGGCGCGCGTAGGCTTTCGCCCCGTCGTAATCGCCCGGATGGTCCTCCACGAAGCTGATGATGCGCCCGAGCGCCGAATGCCGCCCGCCCGCGCTGGGGCGGCCTTGCAGGACGGATTCCGCCAAGTCCTCGGGGATGATCGCCGCCGTCCGCAGCGCGAAACAACGCTCGCAGATGATAAATACCGCCACAACCGAGCACAATCCCAAGGGGTAAGCCAGCAGCCCGGCCTCCTTGATAATGCGCGTGCCTTCAATCATCGCTAAAGTCATAGGGGGTGTATGTAGTGCGCTCTTCTGACGGGTTGAAACACTAAAAGGTTCAGAAAATTTTTCAGCCATCGCGCCGCCAAGGGGGCAACTTCAATCCGAAACCTCGTCCCTCTTTCCTCCCGCCTCTTCATCATTCTCGTTCATCCTTCTCGTTCTCTTTCCTCTTTCTCATTCTCTTTCTTCTTTCTCGCTCATCTTTCCTCTCTCCCTCCGGGTGGTGCCGCCTCCGAGGGAGAAAGATAAAGATAAAGAGGAAAGAAGAAAGAGAAAGGCGAACGAGAACGAAAGCGATAAAGAAGAAGGAGAGAAAGCAGAAGATAAAGGGGCGAAAAAAAACGCCCGGGCGCATGGTTTCACCTCGAAACGCACCCCGCTAGAGCCATCCGGGTTTTGGCCCCTCCTCCGCAGCGGCAATACGCGGCGGTGCGCGGCGTTTTTTCTAATCATGCCGTTATGCCGGGAACAGCATAACGGCGTTGATGCCGGGTGGCGAGTAATGCCGGGTTGGGGCGGGCCGCAGAGGCGAAGGCCACCGCGCACTCCGGCATAATCTGATGGCCATGCCCGCCTGATTACGATGCTGCGTCCTGATTACGATGCTGCGTGCGCGATGGCGCCGGTGGACGAAAACATGCGATCCTTCACCGGAAACTTGCGGGGCCGGGCGGCGTCCGCACCGGCCCGTTGTCCGCGTATCTGGGGGTGTTTGGTTTGAAAGACGAAACGCTTGGACACAGGGCGCACACGCGCCCCCGTCATCGTCAGGTGCTTATGCAATCAAGCCTGTGGCTGGTTCGCAATGGCAGGCGTCCGGGTGATATCACCGAACAATCGCATGGGATGTTTCATGCCAAGCGCCTGGCACCACCGGAAGACCGGTGCGAGGACGACAGGGTGCCGACTTCTGAGGTTGTCTCGCGAGGCTGGCGCGATTGGGCCGGCCAAACCCATCAAGCTGGCTTGTCCGGTCGAGGCGCTCGCGCGGGAATGCAGGCGCTTTTTGACTCACGAGCGCGCGGTGGCCATCCGGACATGCAGTAACTGCGCCAGGCAGACTAGATGGTGTCGTCATAAGATTAGCTTGACGAAGCAAAGCAAGCGGAGTTAGAAGGGAATGCCTATGGAAGCAGACTATCACCGACACGACCTGGACGATCATTCATGGAGCTTGCTGGAAGGCCATCTGCCCGGAAGGCGAGGAAAGTGGGGAGGGGTGGCCAAGGACAACCGCAAGTTCATCAACAGGGCCTTCTGGTAGTTGCGCACCGGTGCCCCTTGGCGCGACCTGCCACCCGATTACGGCGGCTGGAAAAACACCCAGCGACGCTTCTGCCGCTGGCGGGACAAGGGCCTGTGGGAGCGCCTGCTGGAAACTTTCATAACCGACCCCGACTTCGAATGGCTGTTTATTGATGCGACCCA
>JAIRTK010000187.1 GCA_031254955.1 Opitutaceae bacterium | reverse complement strand
GTGGGGGGCGCTGCCGGCTTTCCCGTGTAAAATAATAATTACCCCCCCCCCCCCCCCCCCCCGGCTCTAATTTGATAAAAGCGTCGGAGACCGGCGGCGTCGAAGGCGTTGTATATAATTCGACCAACGGCCTCCCGGTGGGCCGGGCGCGGGTGGCTGTCGGCGGCGCGGACATGGAAACGCTCACCGATGACGAAGGCCGCTTCTTCTTTCTCAACATCCCCGCCGGCGCGGCGCGGCTGGAAGTTTCGTATCTCGGCTTCGCTTCGCAAACCGCCGCCGTGACGGTGGAGCCGGGCAAAACCGCCGTCCGCGATTTCCAGCTCGCGCTCCGGGACTCCGCGCGCGCCGCCGCCGCCGGCACCGCCGCCGCCGGCGACGAGGTTGTCCTGCTGGAAAAATTCGAGGTCGTCGCCGACCAGGCGATGAGCGCCCAGGCTCTGGCCATGAACGAGCAGCGCCACGCGGCCAATATAAAAAACGTGGTGGCGTTTGAGGACCTCGGCAGCTACGGGCAGGAAAACATCGGCGACTACATCCGTTTCCTGCCGGGCGTGGCCATCGTGGACGACGGGGAAAACCCCGGCCAGCTTGCGCTCGGCGGCTTCGGCGCCGAGTTTACCAACATGCAGCTCGACGGCGGCGACCTCGCCAGCACCGGCGTCGGCACGACCAGCGGGCGCACGCTGGCGTTGCAGGAAGTGCCGATGGTCAACATCGAGCGCGTGGAGGTGACCAAGGTGCCCATGCCCGACATGCCCGCCTCCGGCCTGGGCGGCTCGCTCAACCTCGTGAGCAAAAGCCTGCTGGGCACGAAGCGCGCCTACCTCGACTACCAGCTCTACATGAACTTTAACAACAAGGAAGGGCTGTCCTTCGACGGCGGCGCCCGGCAGCCGGTGCGCCAGCTCTCGCCCAAGACCAAGCAGCCCTCCGCCAGCCTGATGCTGGTCGTGCCGGTGGGCCGGCGCCTGGCCTTCAGCCTGGGCGCCTCGCGGTCATGGCGGCAGCGCCCCGCCGACGACACGCCGAACGAAAACGCCCTGTGGAACCTGCGGCGCATGGACGACGCCCATCCCCCGAAGCCCAAGGACATCGCGCTGGCGACCGCCCAGTGGTCGCAAATCGCCCAGATCACCTCGGTCGAGAACATCCAGGCCGCGATGGAATGGAAAATCGCGCGCAACGACACACTCTCGCTCAGCCTCCAATACCGCGAGACCACGACCGAGACGGCCACCAGCCGCCTGACCACCCGCTTCCATTCCAACAACTATTACGACCCCGTCAGCGACGACCCCGCCCATTACACCTCCGCCAAGGCGGGCAGGGGCGTCATCGAGATGGGCGGCAACACGCTGCTCAACTACGAAAACGCGACGGAAAACACCCACGCGACCCTGCAATACAAACATCGCGGCCCGAAGTGGCACGTGGACGCGAAGGGCTACTACTCGCACGCCCGGCGCGTGCGCTCCAACGAGGGCAAAGGCTACTTCTCCGGCTACTACGCCTCGCTCATCAACCTCAACATGCGCGGCGACGGCATCGGCGAGGGCGACAGCATTCTCCCGACCCGCTACACCATCACGACCAACAGCGCCACCAATCCCGTGGCCGTGAATCCCTACGACGGGGGCGCCTACAACCTCAATTCCGTCCGCAACGACCACGGCGTGTATAAAACCGACCTGTATTCGGGCCGCGCCGACGTGACCCGCATTTTCAACCGCTGGTTTCAACTCAAGACCGGCGCCTCGGCGAACCGGCTTGAAAAGGACGACCGCCGCCTGGCGGACCCCTACGCCTTCAACGGCCCCTACGGCCCCTCCATGTCGCACTACGACGTGTTTGACGAAGCCATCGGCGTCACCATGAACGGCCACCCCGTGCGCTGGATCAGCCCCGTGAAATTATACAACCTGTATCTGGAGCACAAGGACGACGGCTGGTTCACGCTGAACGACTCCGCCATCCAGAACGTCGCGCAAAACTCGAAAAAAATGATCGAGGATGTCTTCGCGGGCTACCTCCGCTTCGACCTGCGCCTCTTCCAAAACCGGCTGAGCATGACCGGCGGCGTGCGTTACGAGAAAACCAAACTCGACGGCTGGAGCATGCGCCGCGACGACTCCGCCATCTACGTGAAGGACGAAAACGGCAACCGCGTCGAAAACCCCGCCGGCGGCTACCTGCTCGTCACCACCGACAGCAAGGAACAAATGCGGCTCAAATGGCAGGAGCGCGCCCTCCGCGAGGGGCAGGATTACGACGGCTTTTATCCCAGCCTTAATATAAACTACGCCCTCACCGACAACCTCGTGGCCCGCGCCGCCTACGCCCGCACCATCGGTCGCCCGGACGTGGAGTATGTCGTGGCCGGCATCACCATCCCCGACCCAGGGACGACCGACCCGGAACTGGCGCGCACCATCACGGTGGGCAACCCCGGCCTGGAGCCGTGGACGGCGGACAGCCTCCACCTCTCGCTCGACTCCTACCTCTTCAAAGGCGGCTTCGGCTCCATCGGCGTTTACCGGAAGAGCGTGACCAATTTCTTCGCGAAAGTGTCAACCCCCGCCACCGAGGAGCTTCTCCAGAACTACGGCATGGCCGAGAATGACACCGCCTACATGCTCGACCAAGGCTACGTGCTGAGCCGCTGGGTCAACTGGGGCGACGCGCACCTCACCGGCCTGGAATTCAGCTACCGGCAGGACCTGCTCTTCCTCCCGCAATGGCTCCAGAAGACGCAGGTGTGGGTGAATTATACACACCTGGAGGTGGGCGGAAAAAACGCCGGGGACTTCACCGGCTTCACCCCCGACGCGCTTTCCTGGGGCGTGAACTACATCCGCCCGCGCTTTTCCCTCCGCCTCTCCTTCGCCTATCAGGCCGAGACCAAAAAAGGGATGGTCTCCGTCGCGCCGGGCACCTCCGCCTCCAATTACATGCCCGTCCTCCCCGACAAGGTTTATGATTATCAAAACTCCTACCTCCTCTGCGGCCTCAACGCAAAATACAGTTTCTCGCGCGCCTTCTCCGTCTATGTGAACTGGAGCGACATTCTGGCCGGCGACCGTTTTGTATATCGCCGTGTGGCCGACATGCCGGCCTACGCGGAAAACTATCAACGCCGCGCCGCCCCGTCCTATATCATGGTCGGCGTGGAAGGGCGGTTCTAGGGCATTTTTATTACAGCCGCATGTCCTCTATCCGAACCACGCCAAAACCCGGCGCCCGCGTCCCATGAAAATACCGGCGACATCTTATAAACCAAGGCTACGCGGCGTCTCTGTCGTAACGCAGATTGTAGCGCAGACTTCCGAGTCTGCTTCCGGGCGGGCCTGCGGCCCGTCAGCAGGTTGGGTTCCGAGCGAAACGAGAAGCCCGACAACCTGCGCTACGACCAAGGCAACGCGTCCCATCAGTTATAAACTAAAATTACACGGCGCCTCTGTCGTAACGCAGATTGTAGCGCAGACTTCCAAGTCTGCTTCCGTGCGGGCCTGCGGCCCGTCAGCAGGTTGGGAAACCTGCGCTACGACCAAGGCAGCGCGCATCCTCAGTTATAAAAATTCCTTTTCCCAATCCGGTCGTCCCTTCGCGCCCCTTCGCGCCCCTTCGCGGTTAAAAACGTATTTTTAAAGTTCTCATGAATGATTTCGCAAAGCATGTTCTGGCCGCCGCCTTCGCCGCCTTCGCCGCCGCCTCTGCCTTCGCCGTGTCCGCCATCGCCGCCGCGTCCGCGCTGGTCGCCGGTCTCCCCGGCGCGCGCGTGGTGCGCGATTTATGGCGGCAGCGGGACCTCGGCTTGTTCGAGGACGGGTTTTCCGCCGGGGTTCCCCGGCACGGGGTCGTGCTGGTCAGATTATATAAACCCGGAAAAACAAGGGACGAAAACAAACAAGGGAAATGAGGACGATGAATAAAAAACATTTCTGGTCTGCCGAAGCGTCGCGATTGCCTGGCGCATTGTGCGCCCCGGCAGACCGGGCGCGAAGTTTTACCTGCCACGCCGGGAGCCGCCGGATTGAGTGGCACGGGCGACCCGCCCGTGGACGGCGCCCCGCGCCGCAAAATTCCCCATCCCGCGCGCGAGCCGCCCATGCCGCTCAATCCGGCGACTCCGCCGGGGCGGGCCGGAGGCTCGCGCCACGCCGGCAGGGCGCGCCGTCCTGTTTTTGGGCTTTGGGTCTTGGGCTTTTGGGGTTTGTCCTTTCCGCGAGCAGCGCGGCGGCGGCGGACGCGCCGGTTTTTTGGGGGCGGGATTTGTTTATTGGCGGACGGGGCGCGTATCACACCTACCGGATTCCCGCGATGGCGGTCACGGCCAGGGGCACGATTCTCGCCTTTTGCGAGGGCCGCCGGGACAGCGCCAGCGACAACGGCGCGATTGACACCCTGCTGCGCCGGAGCACGGACGGCGGGCGCACGTGGGGGCCGGTTCTGCGCGTGCATGGAGTGGATGAAGGCAGGATAACCATCGGCAATCCCGTGCCCATCGTGGATCGTCAAACCGGCGAGGTGCACCTGCTCCTGTGCGAGGACGGCAAAAAACTGTTTTATATAAAAAGCGCGGACGATGGCCTGTCGTTCACCGCGCCGCGCGAGATCACGGACGTGGTGAATGAGCAATGCAGGCGCATCGGCTTCAAATGGGTCCACATGCTGACCGGACCGGGGCACGGCCTGCAAATGCGCTCCGGGCGGCTGGTCGTGCCGCTGAAGCCCGCCGGGGCGCCGCAGGACGGCGTGAAGCGGCGGACGGGCGTTATCTACAGCGACGATCACGGGCGGACATGGAAGCCCGGCGGCATCGTGCCGCACACCATCGGCGAATTGAGCGAGAGCACCGTGATCGAGCGCACCGACGGCAAGCTCATGCTCAACATGCGCTGGCACGACGGCTATTTCCGCGCCACCAGCCTGAGCGGCGACGGCGGCCTCACGTGGAGCGAGCCGAAAATCGAGGAGAGCCTGCCCGATCCCGTCAACCAAGGCAGCCTGCTGGCGTGCTCGGAAGTCTTCGGGCCGGAGGACCGGCGCGTGGTGTTCTCCAATCTCGACCAAGGCAAAATCACCCCCGAAAAAGGCCGGACCGTCATCGGCTCCCGCGCCCGCCTCACCGTGCGCCTGAGCCATGACGACGGCGACACGTGGGACGAATCCTGCCTCATCGCGCCCGGCTTCTCCGGGTATTCCGACCTCGCGATGACGCGCGACGGCAAGGTGCTGCTCTTGTATGAAAACGGGAGGGAAATCTATTCCGAAAAACTCACCTTTGCATGCTTCGATCTGGCGTTTTTGAAGGAGAAGGGCATGACGGCCCCCGCCGCCGCCATCCGCGCCGGGCTGGAGCTGGCGCCGTTGTTTCGCGATCACGCCGTGCTCCAGCGCGGCAGGCCTGTTCCGGTTTGGGGACGGGCGGCGGCGGGCGAGAGCGTCACGGTTTCGTTCGCCGGCCAGAAAGTCTCCGCCAAGGCCGACGCCGGCGGGCGCTGGCAGGTGACGCTGGCGCCGCTCGCGGCCAATAAACAAGGCGCGGATTTACTCATCACCGGCGAAACCGACTCGCTGGCCGCGCGCGACGTGCTCGTCGGCGAGGTCTGGCTGGCCGCCGGGCAGGCCAGCATGGACTTGCCCGTGCGCGATGCCGCGAACACCGCCGACGCCGACGCCGTTTTCCCCAAAAATCCCGTCATCCGGGAAATAAGAATCGAGCGGAAATCGAAGGACAAGCCGGACACGACCGCGGGCGGCAAATGGCTGCCCGCCGGCCCGGAAAACACGCCCGCCTTCGGCGCGCTGGGCTGGTTTTTCGCAAACGAATTATACCGGCGGCTCGACGTGCCGGTCGGCATGATACAGTGCTCGTGGAAACTCGCCGTGGTCGAGGCGTGGCTGAGTCCCGAATCCAGCGACGCGAGCCTCGGCCCGCCGTTCGCGCTGCTGCACGGGCGCTGGCAAAAAACCCTGCGCGACCACCCGGCGGCGCTGGCGAAATTCACCGCAGATATGAACGCGTGGAAGGCCGCGCAGGCGAAGGCCGCGGCCAAGGGGGAAGCGTTTGACAAACCGCGTCCGCGCCGTCCGTCCGGGCCGGGGCAAAACACCGCGTTGAACGGCGTCTACAACGGCATGATTCACCCGCTCGCGCCAGGCGCGCTGGCCGGCGTTATATTAAGCCTCGGCGAGAGCGACGCGCCGCGCCGCGACATCCCCGCCGCCTATCAGGCCGCGTATGGCTCCGCGCTCATCACCGGCTGGCGGCGCGCGTTTGGGCGCGACGATTTGCCCGTGTATTGGGAGCAGCACGGCAGCCCCGCCGGCGAGGGCGGCTTCGCGCTGCGCCGCGCCTATTTCCGCGAGTCGCAAGCCCGCGCGCTGGCGCTGCCGGCCACCGGGCAGGCCGTCACGATTGACCTCGGCCCGCCCAAAAACAGCCGCGCCGCCGTCGCCGCTCGCCTCGCTCGCCTCGCCCTGAAAAATTCATACAACCACGACCTCGCCGCCGCCGGCCCCGCGCCCGCCGGAGCGCCGCGCCCGGAGGGCGCCGGCTTCCGCGTTGATTTTATAAACTGTCCCGGCGGTCTCCAGTCCGCCGCCGGCGCCGCCGTCGGCGGCTTTGAACTCGCCGGGCGCGACGGACGCTTCAGGCCCGCCGCCGCCGAAATTCGCGGCGACTCCGTGCTCGTGACTTCGCCGGACATTCCGCGCCCCGCCTACATCCGCTACGGCTGGAGCCTCGCCGGCAAGGCCACCCTCCGCAACCGCGACGGCCTGCCCGCCGCGCCGTTCCGCACCGACAACATTCCGCTTGATGGAAAGGAGGCGCACTAAAAGCCACGCCAAGCCTGATGTCGCGCGCTGCTTGCGTGGCGCAAGTTGTCAGGCTTCTCGCTTCGCCCGGAATCCGACCTGCCGCCTCGGTCGTAGCGCAGGTTTCCAAACCCGCCGGCGGGCCTTCGGCCCGTCCTGAAGCAGGCTCGGTTTCGAGCGAAGCGACAGTCCGCCAGTCTGCGCTACGACAGAGGCCGCGCGTGACTCCAGTCATATAACTGAGGTTACGCGGAGGAGTTCTTTTTAAATAACTGAGGTTACGCGGCCCCCCGTCCGGCCGCGCTGCGAGGCTTGTTATGGAGTGCGGCGAGTTCTCGCCGCTTTTGACGGCGCGCCCTGGCGCGCCGCCCCGCCCGCCGCCCCGCCGCCCTAGGGCCGCTCAGGGAAAAACGCGGCGGGCCGACAGGTCGGCCCGTCCAAAGCGGTGACAGGTCACCGCACTCCAAAAAAGACCCTCCGCGTAACATCAGTTAATAAAATAAAATGCTCCTTCGCAAAAAACCCCTCATCCAGCCGGACGGGCCTCCCTGCCCTCTGTGTCCGCGCTCTGTGAACTCTGTGTCCAAAACAAACCAACCGATAAACCAGCCGCCCCTTTTTCCCGCATCATGAAAACCCGCAAACCATCAATCATACTTCTGCCCACGCTCCTGCTCACCGTCGCCGCGCTCATGTTCGCCGGCTGCGGCAAACCCGGCTCCGCCGGATCACCCGATTCCGCCAATGCCGCGGCCAAAACCGCCGACGGCAAGGAATACACCCCCACCGCCAAGGCCATGATGGCCTCGCTCGGCAAGACTGTCAGGGACACCAGGCTGGTTTATTACCACAATGTTCCGGCCGGGTGTGAATACACGATCGTTGAATACGAAAACGGCGCGATCAAAAGCAAATGGACGTATTGTTTCTTCCCGCCGGAATATGATTTCGCATACAAGGCCGCGGCCAAGAGCATGCTGGAAAACAACATGCTGAAAGAAGCCGACAAGGACGATGCCGCCCTGTGGTATCGCACGCAGGATAAGCATCCCCCCGAGCTGACCTGGCAGCAATGGCATGACGGATTCAAAAAAACGAACGCGTTCATATTCATTGAATAAAATCCGTCGCTGAAAACATCCCGACCATCACCGCAACGCATTCCTCCACCATGAGCACACACATACGCAACCAACACCGCACCAAGCCGCCGGCGCTCGCCGCCGCGCTTATAATCACGCTGGGTTTTGCCACGGCCCCGGCGTCCGCCGCCTCCGACTTCGAGGGGCGCATCGACATGAAAATCAGCAACCCGCAATCCAGGCAAAACAACAACGCCGTCATCAGCACCTATATCAAAATGCCGAAACTGCGCATCGAAATGCAGGCCGCGCTCGACCTCGACGGCGACACCGCCGCCAAGTCCGGCAAAAAACAGTCGCAAGACTTCTCCATGACGCTCATCACCGACACCGCGACCGAGGAAAACATCATCCTCATGCCGCGGCAGAAAATGTATATGGTGTCGAAAGGCAACCGCGCCAACGCCGCCGCTTCCGGCCACGACGAGGACGCCTACAAGCCCACCGGCCGCACCGACACCATCCTCGGACGCCGCGTCGAGGAATACGCCAGCGCCGGCTCCGGCGAATACACGGAAATGTGGCTCGCCGGCGGCCTCGGCGCCTTCCGCCTTGCCGGCGCCGGCCCGAATGCCAGACAGCAGGAAAAGAAAGGCTGGGAAAAATTCCTGGAGGACAAAGGCCTGTTCCCGCTAAAAGTCACCACCTATAAAAAGAAAGGCGACGGGCAAATGATGTATCAAATGGAGGTGATTAAAATCGAAAAAAGCAGCCAGCCCGACTCGCTCTTCGTCCCGCCCGCCGACTACAAAAAATTCGACATGGGCGGCATGTTCGGCGGCATGGCGGACGCCATGAAGGACGCCGCCGCCGAAAGCGCCAAGGAATCCGCGCAAGACGCCGCCAAGGAAAAATCCAAAAGCAGCATCTGGAACCAAATCAAAAAACTGGGCAAATAAAACCGGCAGTTCTTATTGGGCAGGAAAAAGCGAATGAAGGGCAAAACAAAGTCCACGGGCCAAGCGAATGACCCGCCTTAATATTAAAAACCCCATTGCCGAATGACGCTTATATAAAATCCGTTGACGCTAAAAGCACGCTTGCGCAAGGAGGGGCGGCGTCCCGCCGCCCGACACGCGGAACGCGTGCCCGCCGTGTCTCGATCTCGATAAACCCCACGCAAACGGGCGAGGCTTTGCCTCGTCGGGCGACGGGGACGCCGCCCCTCCGGGGGCAAGCCTTCAGTTGCGCAACATCAGTTAAGGGCAGGCCCTTGTTCCGCGGGGACGATGCGGATGCTTTCGATGGCGAGGCGTTCGATGGGCGTGCTGCGTTCGCCGCCGGGCTGGCAGGGGACAGTCGCCAGGCTTTCGAGCACGTCGTCGCCGGCCACGAGTTCGCCGAAGGCGGTGTATTTGCGGTCGAGGAAGCGCGCGTCGCCGTGGCAGATGAAGAACTGGCTGCCGGCGGAATCGGGATGCTGCGAGCGGGCCATGGAGATGACGCCGCGCACGTGCGGCCTGGCGTTGAACTCGGCCTTGAGCTGGTAGCCGGGGCCGCCGGTGCCGGGCATGCCGGAAGCGCCTTCCTTGGTGTTGGGGCAGCCGCCTTGGATCATGAATCCCTTGAGGACGCGATGGAACGCGAGGCCGTCGTAGAAGCCTTCGTTGGCGAGTTTTTTGAAGTTGGCAACGGTCTTCGGCGCGACTTCGGGCCAGAAGGCGATGGTCATTTCCCCGTAGGAGGTCTTGATGACGGCGTTTTCTTTGGGCGTGTTTGTGCTCATGAAGGGTCAAGCAAAACGCGGCGCGGGTGCGCCGGGCAAGGACGAAGTGCCCGCGCGCGCGGCCCGCGAGAGGGGCGACGGGAGGAGACGGCATTGCCTGTCTTGCTTCTTTATTGACGTTACGCGGATCGACGCGGGACGTGTTTGCGAAGTCCGCGAAAATCTTGGGGCTAGCCCTTGTTTAAGAGTTTTTTATAATCACGATTTGCCGGTATGCGATTAATCAACTGAAGTTACGCTGCGCGTAGGTCTTGACCTTGCATCAGACCGCGCGCGTGTGGGAGGCCGCACAGGTAGTCCGCGGTC
>JAIRTK010000164.1 GCA_031254955.1 Opitutaceae bacterium | reverse complement strand
CGAAAGAAAATGCAAACGTTGCAACAAATAAGCGAAGCCGCCGTGCAACGATTACATCACGTTGGGTGTGCGCGCCGGTTTCCGATCTGCCAGCAAAGGAATCCATTGCCTTCGCCGGCTTTGACGCCGTCCCTTCTTTCATCCTGCATCCTTCGCTTTCCCGCCATGCGCGCCACGATCAAACCCGCCCTTGCAACTTTCACCATGAGAACAACCGCCCTCGTCCTCGCCCTCGCCCTGCTCGTCCCGCTGGCCGCCCGGGCCGCGCCCGCCGGTGCCACCGCGCTGCCCGCTGCCGCCGCGCTGCCCGCCGACGCCGCTGCGTTCAAGCTTCGGATGCGCGACGACCTCGTCGCCGCCGTGCAAAAAGGGCACGACGGCCTTATCCAGCGCGCCGCCGCCGCCCGCAAAAAGGGCCGCGCCCTCGACCCGTGGCGCGGCTACACCTACTGGCTCGCCGCCGCCGCCAACCTCCACGCCGTCACCGGCGAGCGGCGTTTCCTCGAATGGGCCGCCGCCGACCTCGTCACGCAGGTCGAGGCCGCCCGCGTCGCGCCCGGCGACGGCGCCCCCCACACCGTGCGCACCTCGTGGGGCGAATTCACCGACGACGCCGCCCGCGTCACCACCGCGCAAAAGCCGTTTGTCACCAGCTTCCGCAACATGGTCCCGTTTTGCGAAACGTATTTGTATTTGCAAAAACACGCTGCCGCCGCCGCGCTCACGCCCGGGCAGCGCGAAATGATAGACGGACAAATCATCGCCAGCATCGCCACGCATTACGACTCCACCGATTTCGGCGCGCACAACCGCGGCCTCGTTGACGGCGCCGCCTTCCTCTTCGCCGCCGCCGCCGTCCCCGCCGCCCCCGAGGCCGCCAAATGGCGCCGCTACGGCGACGCGCTCACCGCCGACAGCATGTTCCAATGGTCCATCGAGGACGCCTCAATCTACCTGCCCTTCTGGCAAACCTACACACTCACGCTCGCCGAGTTGCAGGGCCGCGCCCGCGAGCACATTGACGCCGTCACCACCCGCTTTTATTTTGACCAATACAGAACCCTCCTCATGCCCAACGGCCTCATGCCCGACTGGGGCGACGGCGACTGGACGCATTCCTGGGGCTGGGCCGTCGCCAACCTCGTCCGCGCCGGCTCCATGTATAAAGACGGGCGCTACCTCGACGCCGCCCGGCGTTTATACACCGCCTCCCTTGATTATTATAAAAAACTCGACGGCGACTCCGTCTATGCCGTCAGCCTCGCCCTCCGCTGGCTCGACGAGACGGTGCCCCTGGCGGAGCACGCCGCGGAAAAATCCGCCGAGGTTGTGGACGACTTGGTTTCAAAAAAAATCACCTTCCGCGGCCCAAACGGCGGCTACGCCATGCTCAACTACCGCGACGAAGGCCCCTACGGACGCTTTTCGCGCGATTACCTGAACGCGCAGCTCAACGCCTTCCAGGAAAAACCCCACCACGGTCACTCCGACGAGAACGCCATCGACCTGCTGATGGCGGGCGGCACCGTGCTGCTGACCGACGGCGGCTACCGCCACTCCACCGTGCAGACCTGGGAGGACGGCTGGCGCGCCGACTATTATCATAATAAAATCGTCGCGCGCACCGGCCAGATGATGCCTTATGAAGGCGACGCTTTTGATTATATCACAAAGGACCGCTCCTATCACCCGGTGCGTACGGAGAAAATTCACTTCGGCAATTTCGGCAGCCTTGATTATTCCCGGACCCGCCTCGTTGACCGGGGGCGCGGTTACACCGGCGACCGCATCGTCCTTTTCGCGCCGGAAACGGGCCTGTATATCATTGTGGATTCCATCCTGATCGACGAGCCGGGCGTGAAGGTGTTCGCCAACGTCTGGCATCCCGGCAACATACTGAAGCAGGGCGAGGGTTATGTCGTGAGCTGGCCGGAGCGCATCCCGATCCGCAAGGAATACTGGCCGAACAGCCATACCCAGGAACTGCTCATCCAGTTCGCCGGAAAGTTCGACAGCGTCATCCGCGTGAAGGAAATCGAGCGCCGCTTCAATCCGTCCAAGGTGTTTTATCAATACCTGAACACCTATTTTTTCAAAGGGCAGCGCCTCGCGTTCGTGACCGTGCTCCGCCCGCACAATCCCGGAACGTTCACCCCGGCGATGCTGGAGGACGTGCGTGTCATCACCGGCGAACACGACGACAACCGCACCCTCGGGCTCGCGTTCACGCTCAACGGCGACCCGGTCACGGTCGGGCTGAAACTCGACCGGATCATCGGGCTTACCAATCTTCGCGGACGCCCGATGTTCGACTGGCGCACGGGCTTCGTCACTTACGGAAAACTGCGCACCGACTCCGATTTTTCCTTTGTGCGCGAGCACAAGGACGGCGCCAGGGAAATCGGGTTTTTCTACGGCTGCGAGTTGCACTATGACGGGAAGACCCTCTTCGACATGCCGCTTAACAAGCACATGTATCAAGGCGCCGATGATTTCCGGAATCCGCTTATAAAGGACAAGATGCCGCGCTGGCACGAAATCATAAAATAAAAACCGGTCTTTTCCCCATGCAATTCCGGCCCGATTACAAAGCCGTCATCGCACGCACGAAGACGTTTTACGCGACGCCGCGGCGCGGCGCCGCCCTCGTGCAGGTGCTGGGCGGCGAGGGCATTTCCCTGCAAGCGTCCAAACCGTTGGAAAAGTGGAGACTGCCCGGAGAGATGATTCCTTAGAGCGCCTTCTAAGAGCGTCTAACAAAATTACAATAGGGCAGGCCGAAAGGCGGTATAAAAAGCGAGGGGAAAGGCGAGGATGCAGGGGCTTCGCTTGCGAAGCCCGTCGCGGAAGGGGGCCACGGATTTGCTTCCGCCAGTGCGCCGGCGCAGTCGCATAAACCCCAACCGCGCGCGGCTGCTGTCCGGCAACGGGCTTCGCTTGCGAAGCCCGTTGCTTGCGAAACCCCAGCATCCTCGCCTTTCCCCTCGCTTTTTATACCGCCTTTCGGCCTGCCCTATTGTAATTTTGTTATACCAATTTCCAATGAAAATCACTCTTTTGCAGGGGCGTCGCTTGTGACGCCCGGTTTGATAACCGTGCACCAGCAACGGGCTTCGCAAGCGAAGCCCCTACATGGCTCTGCTTCTAAAGTGTAATTTTCACTGGGAAATGGTATTA
>JAIRTK010000089.1 GCA_031254955.1 Opitutaceae bacterium | reverse complement strand
CTGCCGTCCAGCAACGGGCTTCGCAAGCGAAGCCCCTACATCCGCTACCCCTGCATCCGCTGCATTTGCTGTCGCGCGCTTCCGTGTTGGCTGTGTCTCTTCGGTCAAGCCTTCTTTGGGGTAGCGACGGGCGTGCTCCGGCGACGGGCTTCGCAAGCGAAGCCCCTACATCCGCTACCCCTGCATCCGCTACATCGGCTGTCGCGCGCTTCCGTGTTGGCGGTGTCTTTTCGGTCAAGCCTTCTTTTGGGTAGACGCTCTTAATCAGTCGTCCATCCTGCGGGCGGTAAAAATAAACCACGTTAATCCGGCTTTTTTATAAATCATGACCAAGCGTTTTGTCCTTATTGCCGCGTTGGCGCTTATCATCGGGCTGCCGTTTTGGCTGCGGCCTAAAGAGAACGCGGGCGGCGGGGGCGCGGGGTCGCCGGCGGGCGCGGGGCCGCTGGCGGAGGTGTTGGTCGTCATCACTCCGCACAATGAGGCCATCCGCCACGAGTTCGGGCGCGGGTTTGCGGAGTGGCATCGGGAGCGCACGGGGAGATGCGTCGTCATCGACTGGCGCGTCGTCGGCGGCACGAGCGAGATCGCCCGGTTTCTGGAGGGCGAGTATGGGGCCGCGTTTGAGTTGCACTGGCGGCGCGATCTCGGGCGCGCGTGGAGCGCGGAGGCGCGGGCGGCGTTTCATAATGGGCGGCTGCCGGCGGATGCGTCCGCGGTCGAGCGCGAGGCGCGGGCGGCGTTTCTGGTTTCGGAGGTGGGTTGCGGCATCGATGTGTTTTTCGGCGGCGGGACTTATGATTTCGAGCGGCAGGCGCGCGCGGGTCGCATCGTGGATTCCGGCGTGTTGCGGGCGCATCCGGAGTGGTTTCGCGAGGAGGTGATCCCGCGTGTCTTTGCCGGGGAGGAGTATTGGGACGGGGAGGGGCGCTGGTTCGGCACGGTGTTGAGCAGTTACGGCATCGTGGTCAATTTCGACGCGCTCGCGCGGCTGGGCGTGCCGTGGCCGCGGCAGTGGGAGGATTTGCGGAATGCGCGTCTGGCGGGCGAGATCGCGCTGGCCGATCCGACCAAGAGCGGCTCGATTGCGAAGGCGTTTGAAAATGTGATCCAGCAGCAGATGCAGAGGCGGTTCGTGGCGTTGCGCGCCGCGCGGGAGGACGCGGGGGGCGGGGCGTTGGAGGCGCGCGCGGTGCGCGAGGGTTGGCTCGAGGGGTTGCGGTTGGTGCAGGGGATCGGGGCGAACAGCCGTTATTTCACGGATTCGTCGCAGAAGCCGCCCGTCGATGTCGCGCAGGGGGATTCGGCGGCGGGTTTGTGCATTGATTTCTACGGGCGGCAGCAGGAGGAGGCGGTGGCGCGCCGCGCGGGGTCGGCGCGCGTGGGGTTTGTCTCGCCGGCGGGCGGGAGCGTGGCGTCGGTGGACCCGGTCGCGTTGCTGCGCGGCGCGCCTCACCGGGAGACGGCGGTGTTGTTTATCGAATACGTGCTGTCGATGGAGGGGCAGAAGTTGTGGAATTTCAAACCGGGCGCGCCGGGCGGTCCGCGCCAGTATGCGTTGCGGCGGCTGCCGGTGCGGCGGGATTTTTATGAGCGGCCGGAATTTAGCGCGTGGCGCAGCGATCCGGAGGTGTCGCCCTACGGGCAGGGGGAGCAGCTCGTGTATCGCGCGGCGTGGACCGGCGGGTTGTTTCGCGAGATGGCGTTTGTGATTCGCGTGATGTGCCTCGACACGCATCCCGAACTCGTGCGCGCATGGCGGGCGATCATCGAGGCGGGGATGCCGGCGGAGGCGTTGGCGGCGATGCAGGATTTGTCGGCGGTGGATTACGACGCGGCGCGGACACGCATCAAGCAGGCGCTCGCGTCGAGAAACAGGGCCGACGAAATCCGTCTGGCCGACGAGTTGGCCCATGCGTTTCGCCGCCAATATCGGGCCGCCGAGCGGCTGGCGCGTGGCAAGAATTGAAGCCCGCCCGGGCCAGGCCGAGGGGGGGGGCGAGCCGAGGGGGGCGAGCCGAGGGGGGCGAGCCGAGGTTTGTTGATTAAAATCCGCAACGAAATCCATTTTTCCCAAATGGTCGGGGCGTTTTTAAGGGGCGTTTTTAAGGGGATGGGGCGTTTTTAAGGGATGGGGCGTTTTTAAGGGGCGGGTTAAAGATGGAAGCGCGAATCGAGGGGTTGGTGCTCACCAATCGGGGATTGGAGCGCCCAAATCGGGGATTTGGGCGCCCAAATTGGGGATTGGAGCGCCCGAATTGGGGATTTGGGCGCCCGAATTGGGGGGTTGGAGCGCAGGCAAGAGCCATTCCCACCTCGGCGACTACTTCCGGCGCAGGCGGACTCGACTGGGCGCCCCCAAAGCAATCACCGCCACCGCCCATAAACTCGCCCGCATGATCTACCACCTGCTTAGAGCCTTTCCTGTTTATTCTGACGCCTTGAAAATGACAGTTTGGCGCGGGAGCGCCGGTAGGGAGGCCTCTCCGAGGCCTCCCTACCGGGGCTGCCACGCCAAGTCCTCTTGCGTTGGCGGCACAATAAACCGAAATGGCGCTGTTGTCGTTTTGAGTGAGAAAAAAGAGGGGGCGTTTTGCTTT
>JAIRTK010000048.1 GCA_031254955.1 Opitutaceae bacterium | reverse complement strand
CTCTTTCGCGGTCTCGGACGAGATGCGGAAGATGCCGTGCATGATGCCTTGGAGCTTCGTGTCCACTTCCTCGAAGCTCCATTGTTGCATCGAGGCGTTTTGCGACATTTCGAGCTGGCTGGTCGAGACGCCGCCGGCGTTGGCCGCCTTGCCGGGGCCGTAGCCGATCTTGGCGGCGAGGAAGCGTTGCATCGCCTCGTGCGTCGAGGGCATGTTGGCGCCTTCGGACACGCACACGCAGCCGTTTTTGAGCAGCGTGTCGGCATCTTTGCCGTTGAGTTCGTTTTGCGTGGCGCTGGGGAACGCGGCCTGGCAGGGCACGGTCCAGACGGCGTTCTGGCCTTTCGGGTAGTCGCCCACCGGCGTGTATCGGGCGGTTTTGCGCTCGGCGGCATAGGCGGTGAGGCGTTCGCGGCGCACTTCCTTGATGTCTTTGAGCAAGGCGAGGTCGATGCCTTCGGGGTCATGAATCATGCCTTGCGAATCGCTGACGGTCACCGCTTTGGCGCCGAGTTGCTGGAGTTTTTCGATTGTGTAGATGGCGACATTGCCGGAGCCGGACACGGTGCAGGTTTTTCCCGCGAGGCCGTCGCCGCGCGCGCGCAGCATGTCCTCGGCGAAATACACCGCGCCGTAGCCGGTCGCCTCGGTGCGGACGAGCGAGCCGCCCCAGTTGATTTTCTTGCCGGTGAGCACGCCGTCGTAGCGCGCGGTGAGGCGTTTGTATTGGCCATACAGGTAGCCGATCTCGCGTCCGCCGACGCCGATGTCGCCGGCGGGCACGTCGATGGTCGGGCCGATGTGGCGGTAAAGCTCGGTCATGAAGGACTGGCAGAAGCGCATGATTTCGTTGTCCGATTTGCCTTTCGGATCGAAATTCGAGCCGCCTTTCGCGCCGCCGATGGCGAGGCCGGAGAGGGAGTTTTTGAAAATCTGCTCGAAGCCGAGGAATTTGATCGTGCCCGCGGTCACGCTCGGGTGGAAGCGGAGTCCGCCTTTGTAGGGGCCGACCGCGGAGTTGAATTGGATGCGGTAGCCTTTGTTTACGCGCACTTCGCCGGCGTCGTCCAGCCACGCGACGCGGAAAAGTATCTGCCGCTCGGGTTCCACGATGCGGTCGATGATGTTGTGTTTAAGGTATTTTTTTTCGCGTTCAAACAGGGGCCGGAGGGAATGCAAAACTTCCTCCGCGGCCTGGTAAAACTCGTCTTGGGCGGGACTGCTTACTTTTAGGTAATCAATGGTCTTGGCGACGTATGGCATGGGTTTTCGGTGGGTTTTTAATCTTGGGTGCTATTTATATGGATGGTGGTTTCCGTCCCGTCGTTGCCTTCCGCGCAACAGGCGGAGTTTGTGACTCGACCGCGCATGGAGATGCGCAACGTCGGGGCAGAAGGGAGAACATAGGGGGTCTGGCATTCCATTGACAATAAAATTTCGTTCGCATCCGCCGGCTTGGGTGTGATGCCAAGTCGGGTCGTCCCAGGGCGTTTGCGCAAGGAGCGGCGGCGGGACGCCGCCGGACGCGAGCAGCGCGAGCGCCGTCCGTCCACACGCGGGCTTTCGCGTGGCGCAAGCGCAGCGCAAACGGGCGAGGCTTTCGCGCAGCTCAAGCTCATCGCAAAGCGGGCGAGGCTTTCGCCTCGTCCGGCGGCGGGACGCCGCCGCTCCTTGCGCGAGCGCCTTTCCCCATCCCGTTTCCTGCCTCATCTCGTCCCTCTCCGCACTCCGTCCCTCTCCGCACTCCATCCCCTTCCGCCTCCCGTTTACTTTCGACTCCACTTTGAATGCCACTTTCGCCGGCACGCTCGGGGGGAGGAGGAGAGGCGGGAGGGGAGGCGGGGGGCACGCACGCGTCCGGTGTTTGGGGTTGAACCCCGGCGGCGGCGGCAGCAGCGTCCGTCATGCGTTGTTCCTCAAACCTCGTGTTTGCCATGCCCACAATCTTTGCCCTCGCGGCGCTCTGCGCCACCCAGACGACGGAGGCGGCGGGCGCGCCGGTTGAGCATTTCCCCCTCGCCCCGGAAAGCGAGCAGCGCGCGAAGGGCGTCACCGCCGGCGAGACGCTCTCGTTTGAGTGGAACGACTCGCAAATCTTCCCCGGCACGCGCCGCAAAATCCGCGTCTATGTGCCGCACGCCTACGACGGCCAGACGCCCGCGTGCGTGGCCGTTTTTCAGGATGGCGGCGGCTACCGGTTCGAGACCGTGTTCGACAACCTCATCCACACCGGCGAGATGCCCGTGACCATCGGTGTCGTCGTGCCGCCCGGCCGCGTGCCCGGCGCGGTGGATGCGTCGGGCACGCGCCACAACCGCACCTTTGAATACGACAGCCCGGGCGACCGCTACGCGCGTTTTTTGCTCGGGGAAATCCTGCCCGCCGTGGAAAAATTGCGCACCGCCGACGGACGCCCCGTGCGCCTCTCGCCCAACGGCAACGACCGCATGATCGCCGGCGGCAGCAGCGGCGCGGCGGCGGCGTTCAACGCGGCATGGGCCATGCCGGAGGCGTTCTCGCGCGTGTTCAGCGCCATCGGCTCCTACACCGGACTGCGCGGCAGCCACATCTACCCGACGCTTGTCCACAAAACCGAGCCGAAGGCGCTGCGCCTGTTTTTGCAAAGCGGCGAGCACGACATGTGGACGGCCTTCGGCGACTGGTGGAGCGCCAACAACGCGATGGTGCGCGCGCTCGGCTACGCCGGCTACGAATTCGAGCACGAATTCGGCGACGGACGCCACTCCCCCGCGCACGGCACCGCGCTGTTCCCGCGCGCCCTGCGCTACCTCTGGAAAGACTGGCCCGCGCCCGTCCGCGCCGGCGCCGGCTCGCGCAACCACGTGCTCAAGCACACCGTGTTTCAAGACAAACGCTGGGAAACCGCCGGCGAACTCCCCCTCGGCACCGAATGGCACACGCGCGCCCACGCCGGCGCCTTTGCCAAAATCCGCGCCGACAAAAACGGCGCGCTCTGGGCCGCCGTGCATCACATCGTCCGCCCCCATTTGCCGCCCGACACGATCATCCCGCTGACGAATCCCCCCGACCCAAAATACCGCCCCAAAGTTTTCTGGAACACCTACCGCCGCGCCGCCGACGGCGCGTGGCAACTCGAAGGCAACGACGAGCAATTCCTCGCCTTCGACCGCGACGGTGTCAGCCGCCTCATCCTCGTGCCCTCCAGCAAAATCGCCGACGCCGCCATGAGTGCCTACACCGCCGTCAGCGGCACCACCCGAACCGCCCGCCGAATCCGCGTCCACGACAATTACCTCGTGCGCATCGCGCCCGACGGTGCCCGCGCGCGCTTGGCGGACAGCCAACCCATGCGCTCCGTCTACAGCTTCGGACGCTCCCTTGTGGTGACGCCAAGCGGCGACATTTATGTCGCGCCGGCATCCGGCGACAAAATCACGCTCTTCCGCGAAGGCCGGCCCGCCCGCGAAATCCAAGCACTCCGCCTGCGAGCCACCAGCATCGGCTCGCCCCGCACCCTCGCCCTCACCTGCGACGGCAACTGGCTGGCCGGCTTCGAAGGCGGCATCACGCGCGGGAAAAGCTGGCGCATCGAAAAGAACGGCGACCTCGCCTTCGGCCAAAGTTTCTACGTGCTGCACAAGCGCGACGAGGACGACGGCGCCGCCGCGCTCGACGCCGCCGCCGAGGCCTCGGACATGGGCTACCTCTACATCGCCACCGCCCTCGGCGTGCAAATCCTCGACGCCAACGGCCGCACCGGCGCGATCCTCCCGTTGCCGGGCGGCACGGCAGCCATCTCGCTCTGCTTCGGCGGCACGGATTTCAAGACACTCTACGCGCTCGGCGCCGATGGGAAAATCTATTCCCGTCCCATGAAAAACCCCGGCGCGCTGCCGTGGCGCCCGCCGGCGCCGATAAAGCAACGCGCCGGATGAGCCTCGACGCGACAGATGAACCTCGGCACGGCGGATGAGCCTCGGCGCGCCGGATGTAGGGGCTTCGCTTGCGAAGCCCGTTGCTTGCGAAACCCCTGCATCCTCGCCTTTTCCCTCGCTTTTTATACCGCCTTTCGGCCTGCCCTATTGTAATTTTGTTAGGCGCTCTTAGAACCTCCCTGAATGTTTAGTTTATTATAACCGCGAAGGACGCGAGGAATGCGAAGAGCCGAAAGGATTCCCTTCCAAATTGATGGTTGTTTTTATTGGGAAATGGTATTACTCATGGGACAGGGTGTTGATGACTTCGAGGTTGGCGGCGCGGACGGCGGCGGGGTCGAATTTCAGCACCTTGCGGTCGTAGGTATAAAAGCCGTTGGCCTCGATTTCGACGTCGGTGGTTTGGGTATAGACGGCGGCGGAAACCCCGTCCTTCACCAAGGCTTTCAGCATTTTTGCATATTCGACATATTTTGCGGTGAGGTCGTCCCGTCCGGTGAACTTGACCTTGCCGTAGCCCCAGTTTTTTCCATCGCGCTGCCAGAGGTGGTCGGGCAGCGGGAGGGCGAGGCCGCCGTATTCGCCGAGCACGTGCACGCGGTC
>JAIRTK010000047.1 GCA_031254955.1 Opitutaceae bacterium | reverse complement strand
CGTCTCATGGGCCGCATAGACGGTATTTGACGACGTGGTGGCAAGCCGGAAAACCAGGCCTTTGTAAAATCGTCTTTGTTCTCGGTTTTGTTCTTTTATTCTTACTCCCGCCTTTACTCTTACTCGTTCTCTTACTCGTTCTCGTTCTCGTTCTCGTTCTCGTTCTCTTTCTCTTTCTCTTTCTTATTCTCTTACTCTCACTCGTTTCCTAAGAGCGCCTAACAAAATTACAATAGGGCAGGCCGAAAGACGGTATGAAAAGTGTGGGGAAAGGCGAGGATGCAGGGGATTCGTTTACGAAGTCCAGATGTAGGGGCTTCGCTTGCGAAGCCCGTCGCGGAAGGACGCCGCGGGTTAGCTTCCGGCAGTGCGCCGGCGCAGTCGCAGGAAACACAAACGCGCGCGACTGGCGACTGCTGTCCGGCAACGGGCTTCGCAAGCAACGGGCTTCGCAAGCGAAGCCCCTACATCCGCCGCCGCGCATCTCCGTGTCCGCTGTGTCTCTTCGGGCAAGCCTTCGTTTGTTAGACGCTCTTACTCTCACTCGTTTTCTTTTTCTCTTTTGAAACGTTTGGGAAAAGAGAACGAGTAAGCGGACGAGAACGAGTGAGAGTAAAAGATCGAGGGCGGTTTTTTGGGGCGCGCCCCGCGCCCTTCCTTCCCCCGCTTTCGCCATCCGCAAAACTCGCTCGCCTTTGCGGGCGCGGCGGGCGAGGGTTTTTGTTTTCCGTTTATGAAAACCCAAGTCACCTCCCTGTTTCGCTCCGTTTTTGGCCGCGAGCCTGAGTTTGTCACGCGCGCGCCGGGCCGCATCGAATTTATCGGCAACCACACCGATTACAATGGCGGCACCGTGCTGGGCGCGGCGCTCGACCGCGGCGTGTGGGCGGCCATCGCAAAACGCGACGACGGGAGGCGGCGTTTCTACAGCAAGCTCAGCGACACCCTGCTTGAGTTTCCCGCCGCCGCGCCGGTCAAGCAGGCCGGCGACGCGAACTGGGTGAACTACCCGCTCGGGGTCATCGCGGCCCTGCCGGCGTTCGGGTTGCGCGCGCCGGAGGGATTTGATTTTTGCGACTTGTCCGACCTGCCGCCCGGCTCGGGCATGAGCAGCAGCGCCGCCATCGAGCTTTCGTCCGCGCTGGCGTTTCTCGGCATCACCGGGCAGGTCGAAAAAACCTCGCGCGAGACCGTGGTGAAAATCGGCAAACACGCGGAAAACCACTTCGTCGGCATGCCCTGCGGCATCCTCGACCAGGGCGTGTCGGGCTTCGGGAAAAAGGACCACCTCGTGTTCATCGACTGCCTCGGGCCGCGCTTCGCCACCGTGCCCATGCCGGCGGGCGCGCATTTCTGGATTTTCAACACGCACACCAAACACGCGCTCGTGGACGGCTTCTACGCCGCGCGCAACCGCGAGTGCATGGAGGCCGCGAAGGCGCTCGGCGTGTCCCTGCTGGTCGAAACCAGCCTGCCCGCGCTCGAAGCCGGACGTGAAAAACTCTCCGCCGCCGCCTGCAAACGCGCCCGCCACGTGCTGGAGGAAATCGACCGGGTGGCCCGGGTGACGGCGGCGCTGGAGCGCGGCGACCTGCCCGCGGTCGGCCAGCTCCTCGTCGCCTCGCACCGCAGCTCGCAACACCAGTTTGAGAACAGCACCGACACGCTCGACACGCTCGTGGACGCGCTCGTGGAAACGCCGCACGTCCATGGCGCGCGCCTGACCGGCGGCGGATTTGGCGGCGCGGTGATGGCGTTGACCGACGCGGCGTTTGGCGAGGCGGAAGTCTCCGCCGTGGTCGCCGCCTACGCGAAAAAGCACGGCGGCGCGAAGCCCGACGTGTTCCACTGCCAGACCGGCGACGGCGCGGCGGTGATGTGAGGCCAGCTTGCAACCGGGTCGGCACCGGCGAGGCGGGCGGCGCCACCCTCGTGGCCCCGTGTCGGCCGGTCTCCGTGGTTAAAAAGTTCCTGCAACAAACATTGGGCCGGAAACCGCGACGAACCCTCTTTGCGTCGCGCGATGCAGTCACTGCGCGGATTTACGGCGGACGCGCCGGACGATAAGCTGGCCGGCGAGCAGGAGCAGCAGGCTCGCGCCGACGAGCGGGAAAATTACGCCGAGAAACACGATCACGCAGACGATGGTCTTGGGGACGGGCGGCGAGCCGGGCGATTTGCGCGGCGCGCCGAATTTTCCGCGCGGACGGCGGCGCCACCACATCATGACTCCAGTCACGCTCATCAGCACAATCGCGAGGCAGGTGATGACGGCGAGAATCTGTGTCGGCAGTCCGAAAATGGAACCGACATGCACGGAATAAAACCAGAGCGCAATCCGCGCGCCGGGCGGCATCTCGCCAAAAATGATCTTATCGAGGATCTTTCCCGAATAGGCATCCACAAAGACAAATACCCCCGGTTTGAGCGGATCGTCGAGCGGTGTGCCGATCATCCAGGACGCATCGGGTTTCTCCGGCACGGCCACTGAAAGACGATCGAAATCAAATTCCTTGCGCGCGATGGCGATTGCCTCGTCGATGGACAGCGGCGTCGCATCGGCCGAAGGGAGCGCCGACTTCGGCGGCGCGACATAACTCGCCGGAAGTTGCCGGGCAAAATAGAGCCCGGCAAAAAATCCCCGGCCCCACACCGACGAGAAAAGGAGCCCGGTGAACATGATGAGAAACGCAAAGAGCAGGATGTAGATGCCGGGCACCGTATGCAGGTCGCGCAAAGCGATCTTCCCGCCACGCCCGAAACGCGGCAGCCACACACCCCGCACTTTCTCCTTCAGGCGCGGCCACCACAGCAGCAAACCGGTGAGCAACGAGACGATGCCCCAGCAGGTGGCAAGCTCGACCACGATGCGGCCGAGCGGGCCGCCGAGAAGCGAGCGATGCAGCCGCAGCACGATGCCCATGAAACTACGCTCCTGGCTGAAGGTGCCGGTGATTTCCGCCGTGTAGGGATTCACCATCACAATCGCATGCTCGTGCGCGTGTTCATGGTCATCGGACTCCGCGTCCCTGCCGCCCTGCGTCTCCTCATGCGCCGGATGAATGTCCCTTTCGCAAAAAAACTCATCCGCCTGCGCCGGATCGTCGGACTCGGAAAAAGAGACCGGCCTCCATTCCTCGCCGAAATGCGCACGCACCGCGGCCAGGCGCGCGCCGTAGGGCAGGCGCACCTCGCCGGGTTCGACCCGATGCATGCCGGGATGAAGCCACGCATTGATTTCATCGTGAAACACAAAAAGCGCGCCGGTAAGCGAGACGACGACGAGCACGGGCGCGACCAGCAGCCCGGCCCAGAAGTGCCAGCGCCAGATCGCGGGATAAAGCGCGTCGAGCCAGCGGCGGGGCCGTTTCCGCAGGGCGGACGGCGGAAGGACGGAGGGCGCGGGGGCGGCGGTGCTCATGGCGGCAGCATCAGGGCCGGGAGGACGGCAGCGGATCAGTAGCGCGCTTCAAAGGCGACGCCGATGAGGCGGGGCGCGCCGACGGTGCCGGCGCTGGTGTAGCCGGAGCTGCTGGCGCCCCAGCGGGAGGTCATGTAGAAATCGTCGAGGAGGTTGCTGCCAAAGGCATAGACGGACCAGTTGCGCGTGGCGTAGCCGGCCTTGGCTGAGAGGAGGTGGCGGTCGCCGAGTTTGAGGTCGGGGCGGTTTCTAGCGTCGCTTTGGGCGCTGGAGATGTAGTTGAAACTGGTGGTGGCAAACCAGCCGGCGGGATGTTGCCAGCTCGCGCCGGCGCCGAGCGTCCATTCGGGGGCGAAGGGAAATTCGTTGCCGCTGTAGTCGGAGCCGCCGTCAACGAAGTCGTCGAAGCGGGTGTGGCTGTAACCGATGGTTTGCCAGAGTGTCCATTGGGCGGTGATTTTTTCGCGCACTTCGATTTCGCCGCCGTAGAGCGAGGATTTTCCGGCATTGGCGGTCTGGGTGTCAAAGAGGGCGTCGGAGAGGGTGACGCCGACCTGCTGATCTTTCCAGTCGATATAGTAGATGTTGGCGTTAACGAAGAGGGTTTTGTCGAGCCATTGCGAGCGGAAGGAGAGTTCGTGGTTCCATGTGTATTCGGGGTCGAAGGGGACGGCTTGTCCGCGGGCGAGATTGACGCTGACGCCGCCGGAGCGGTAGCCGCGCGTGATGGAGTATCCGGTGCTGATGTCCGCCGTCCAGTTGTAGGTGGCGGAGGCGGAGGGCAGGAGCACGCCAATGGAGCTGGAGCCGGAGGAGCCGTTGTTGGCGTTGTCAATGACGGCTTGAAGAAAGCCGTCGATGGCGGGAGCGCCGGTGCCTTGGACGAGCGCGACGGCTTGGTCGGTGGAGTTATCGGCCTTTTCGTAGTCGTAGCGCAGGCTTGCGGCGAATGTCCATTTGGCGGTCGGCGACCATTCGCCGTTGAGGAAGCCGGCCATGTTTTTGACTTTGTTGTGTGTTCGCACGTCGGAATAATACACCGCGTAGAACGAGGGTGCGAGGTAGTAGGGCATGTCGCCGTTTACGTTCCAGCGCTTGTCGGTGATGTTGCCGTAGAGGCCGGCAAGGAGTTTCCACGTTTCGCCTTTGATGAGGAGACGGACTTCCTGCGCGAAGGCGTCGTGGTCGTAGGTTCTGAAGGAGACGCCGATGGGTGTGGGGGAACTGTCGGAATCCCTCAAACCTTCGTCGTCGTAATCATACCACGAGGTGATGGCGGTGAGGAGCCAGCCGTTGGCAAACTGCCGGTTGATTTCGAGCGAGGCGGTCTGGCTGACGGAGAGGTCGTTGAGGGGAGCGTCTTCAAAGGCCTGGCGTTTTTTCAGTTCGGCCCATGGGTTGTCCGCGCTGAATGCGTAAACGTAGGCGGGGGAGCCGTTGTCGGCGCGGGTGTGGCTGTAGCTGGCGAGCGCGGAGAAACCTTTCCACGAGTCGGGCTGGAGGAGGAGTTTTCCGCGAAAGGTGGTGATGTCGCGGGAGTCCCAATCGTCGCGGTTTTGGGTGACGTTGGTGATGGAGCCGTCGGTGGTCTGGCGGTCGATGCTGGCGCGAAAGGCGAGCCAACCGGGGATGACGGGGCCGCCGATGGCGGCGGCGAGTTGCGAGGTGTTTTCCGAGGCGTGGGAGGCGCGGGCACGGGCGTCCCATTGGAAGGACGGGTCGCGTGTGCGGCCAACGATGGCGCCGGCGAGGGAACTGCGACCTTGGTTGGCGGATTGCGGGCCGCGGAGGATTTCGATTTGGGAAATGTCCCAGGTGTTGAAGACGCCGGCCTCATACATCCGGCTGTCGAGGGCGACATGGTCCACCATGAGCGTGGCGAGGTCGGAACCGTCGCCCAAGGAGCTGAATCCGCTGCTGGGGATGCCGCGGATGGAGAAGGAATAGTTATTATCGGAGAGGTTGGCGGTGCGGTTGAAGATGTCCGCGATGGTGTCGGCGTTGGCGAGGTCGATGTCGGCGGCGGTGTAGGCGGCGATGCTGGTTTGCGTTTGCTGGAGCGTGCGCCCGAGTTTTTCGCCGGTGACGACGAGGCGTTCGAGCGAGACGATCTCATCATCGGCGGTGGCGGCAATGCCGGCGGGTGACGTGGCGGTTTGTGCGGCGATGGGGCCGGTTATGATGGACATGGCAACGACTGTTGCACCACAAGCGGCAGCGAGGCTGCGAACGATGAGCATGTTGCTAATGGATTTAGTGGGATTGCGTCTCATTACGCAGCCAGAATTATTTTCAGATAATGAGACGCAAGACCAAATAATTACAAATTCTGTAATGCCTTTCAAAAGGGTAGCCCGCAAAAAATGGAGTGCGCCGGAAGGGGGACAGGATTTTAAGGCTGTTTGGGACGTTCGCCTTTTGTGTGGCGCTTTCGTCCGGCGCGCCTTTGACTGCGCGCTCCATGAGCACGAAGCCAAAGAAAACCAACTCCCCATCCCCTTCCAACGCCGGGCTTGCCGCGAAAAAAGGCCCGATCTCGAAATTCATCGCGCACCATTACCGCCACTTCAACGCCGCCGCGCTCGTCGATGCCGCCAAAGGCTACGA
>JAIRTK010000039.1 GCA_031254955.1 Opitutaceae bacterium | reverse complement strand
GACTGCCGCCCGATGCGGTCGAGCGTGCTCCGCACGGTGCCCACCACGTCGATCAACGCCCGCAGGGTGCGCACGCACTCGGCCAGTTCCGCCTCGGGCGAGGGTTGCTCGGGGGCGGGCGGCTGCACGGATGCGGCCACGGCCATGAGCGCGTTGGAGAGCGCGTCGGCTACTTTACTTGAATGAATATCTTGTCCCCGAAGGCGAAGGGCGTCGCGTCCGGCGGCACTTCCACGAAGACCCCCTGCTCCTCCCCCTTCACCAGCTTGAAGCGGAACTGCTCCTGGATTTGCTGAAGCTGGGTGATCTGCCGTTGGAGCGCGCTCACGTTGGCCGCCGCCGTCCGCTGGGTCTCCGTGCTCTGGCGGATATCCGCCATCAAGGCATCCCGGCGTTTGCCCAAAGTCTCCAGTTCCTTGTCCAAGGCTTCCTTCTGCTCCTGCGAGGTCTTGAGTTCCGTGGCCGCCTCGGCTTTCTGGCGCGAAAGGTTGTCGCGTGCCCGCACCTCCGATTCGCTCACCAGCGCCGAATTGCCAAGGAACTTGAGCGCCGCCACCGCTCCCGCGCACACCAGCAGCGTAATCACCGCCGAAAGGATCACCCCCCTCATCAGCGAGGCGCGGGAAACCTGCGCCGACTGGCGCACGTCCTCCTGCAATTTCCGCGTGCTCTCCTCCTGCTTGGAAATGGCCTCCTTGGCCAGGCTCTCCTGCTTGGCCGCCGCCTCCTTGGTAATCTCCTCCAGCGCCTGCGTGCCCGGCTGCGTCGAATGGGATTCGAGTTTGCTGGCGAGCGCCTTGATTTCCTCCGAGGTCTGGGAAACCGTGCTGAAGAGTTCCATCTGCGCGCTGTGCTGGCTCTGCTGGAGTTCCGTCAAACGCCGTTGCAGTTCCTCCGGGTTTTGCATGGAGGAAAGGAGCGTCTTCATGACTTCCATCATTTCCTCGCGGCAGATTTCCCGAAAGCGTTCGAAAAGCGTCCGGCGCCACTCCACTTCCATTTCCTGGAGGCGTATTTGCGCCTTCTGTTGAAATTGCGTCAGATGCATTGATTCGTTCGACATAATAAACTCCTTCTTGCTCTTCGATCATGCAGGTGTCGCCGCTTTCGCGGTCGGTCACCCGCCAGCGCGTCGGGGAAATGGATTCTACGTCGGCGCCGAGCACAATCAATTCGGACAAAAAATTATCGCGACGTTCCTCCAGAGTCTGGCCGTTGTCGCTCGCCAGAATGACGCAGCGGTGCATCAGGCTGGTGACCACTTCAAGCATGGGACTCGTCTCGTTCATGGGCTGCGTGGCGTTCACTGTTGGGCGAGTGACTGGAGCAGGTTGCGCGCGTTCTGCAACCGGGTGTTCATTTCCCGCACCTGATCCTGAATGCTCTTGAGTTCCTGTTTCGTGGATTCCACGCGCTGCCGGGACACTTGCAGTTCCTGCCGGGATTGCGTCCTGCGCGTTTCGAGGTCGGCGATCTCGGCGTTGAGGCGGTCCACCTGCTTCAGGATTTCCAGACGGCGGCGCAGCACCTTGGCGCGCACGGGGTCGTTGGTGAACACCTGGGCGAAGCTCGGGTTGCCGTATTGCGCGGCCACGTCCTCGACGGCCATCTTCATGCGGGTGATCATCTCTTCGTGCCGGGTGGCGCGCGGCGGCGAGGGCGGCAGCGCGGGCACGCTGCCGTAAAACGGCGCCTCGGCGCCGCCGATCATGGTCGATGCGGGGGCGTTGTCCGCGCGGGAGGCGGCCTCATGGCTGCGCATCACGGCTTCTGGAGAAGCCGGCAGGCTGCCCTGCGGCGTCCGGGCGCCGCCCATCATGTCGGATATGAGATCAGGCGGGCGCGAGGCGGTGGCCGCCGGGGCCGGGGCCGGGGCCGGGGCGGGAGAGGCGGAAGGGGCGGGTGGCGTCGCGGCGGGCGGACGCGGCTGCGTGCCGAGTTGCGCGGCAGGCTGGGACGCGGGAGGCCGGGCCGCGGCGGGTTGCGTCGCGGCGGGTTGCGTCGCAGCAGGTTGCGGCGCGGCGGAGGGGGGCGGCGCGGGCCGGGCGGACTGGGTTTGCCATGCCGGAATCGTGGCGGGGGCTTGCAGGCGTTGCTGCGCGCCAACCTCCACGACGAGGAGTCCGAGTCCCGCCAGTCCCGCCAAGATGGGCGCGACTGACTTATAAAATACTTTCAACAGGTAAAATCTCATTATTCGAGGAGGTTCTGAAAATCATTCTGGAGCGGAAAAAAAACGGGAAGACGCTGGCTTGAGGGGGTTTTGAAAATGAACGAAGATGACAGGGATGCCTTGGGGAGGCAGCCTTGCCGCTGGTGCTTGTACAATTTGAATTTTTTCAAGTGCCCTTGTTTATCAATAAATTGATGAGAAATGGCTGGCAGTCCCGCTTGTGTCAAGCATGCCGCCCGCTTGTGATTTCGTTCTTTTTTCCGTCCTTTTGTTCAATTTTCAGATCCTTTCTTATGTTTTCTTTAGAGTTGAGTCCTTCGTGGCGGGGCGGCTCATGCCTCGGGTGTCTCGGCGCCCGGCGGTTTGCGGATGTAGATGGAAAAGGAAATGGTCACCCGGCTGAACTCGCGTTTGCGGCTGTCGCCCTCCGTCCGTATGTCGATGCTGTTGACCGCAAGCGAGGAGGTGCCGTCGAGGCGTTCCAGCAAGGCTTGAATCTCGGGCCACACCGACACGGGGGCGGTGCCGCGCGCGATCTGGTAGCGCCGGTGAATATATTCCGCGTTGCCCTCCTCGCTGCGCGACTGCACCGTCCACGACGGGCGCAGGCTCGACACAAACAGGTCCGCCTCGGTGCCGTTCATCATCCCGGACTTGATCCGGGTCGCGTTCTCCCGGGCGGACTGGGCCTTCTCGCTTGAGAAATTGGGCGCCAAGCCGTCCACCGCCGCCTTGGCGGTGCGGTTGCTGTTCGTCAACTGAATCTTTTGCCGGGCGTTGGCCTTGCTGGTGTTGAGATAATAATAAACCAAGCCCGCCACAAGCACCGCCATCACGACGGCAAGCAGCACCCAGAGGGGCGAGCTGTGGTATTTTATTTTTTTGAATTGTTCGCTCATTTTCTTCTGGCTGAGGGAGATCGGGGGGCCTGCTCGGGAACCTCCACCCCGTCGGGGCGCGGAGTGTTGCCCTCCAGCACAAACTCGCCGGTCTGGTTGTTAAACGAGCTGGTGTTCGGCGAGACCAGCAAGCCCTGAATGGTGCTTTCCAGATGGCCTTTGATGGACGTGGAGGGATTGATGCTGTTCACATTGCCGCCTCCCCCCGCCCGGGTCGCGGCGGTCTTTTGGTTCCAGAAAATGCCGGCCAGACGGAAGCGCGAGGGGCCGTCACCGCCGATGCCCACGTTGAGCAGGGTCGCGTCCTTCGGTATCGCCACGGGCAGGGAGCGGGCCAGTTGCAGGTGCCCTGTGGAATAATCAAAGATATCGTTCGCATACAACCGCCTCAGCTCCTCGATTTCCTTCTTGTTGCGGTCGAGCTGGATTTTTTGCGCCGTGAGCGTGCGCTGCGTCGTCTCCAGTTTGCGGATGTCATCGTTGTCCTTGCCGAGGTCAAAATAAGCATACACGCCGCCGGCCAGAAGGATAAGCCCGAGCAGGCTCGTGGTGACTTGCAGGCCGAAATTCAGGTTGATGTTTTTCGGCAAATCCTCAAGCAGCGAGCTGCTGTGCCGCGGCAACAGCCCGGCCAGCAAAATCATGAGCGCGCCGAGATCATGGGTCTCCACCTGTCCGAACGCGGAAAGCGTCTCCCAATACGGGCACTGGAGTTTCGCGTCCGTCCCCGGCGCCTGATAGATGCGCACCGTGGGGCGCTGCCCCCCGTCATCGAAGGTCACGCCGTATTCGCCAAAGACCAGGCTGATTTCCGACCAGACATCGAAGTCCTCGCGCTTGCCGGCCGAGATTTTGCGGGCGGCGCGCAGTCCGGTGGCGGTGTGCAGATAGACAAAGGCCTGCCCGTTATTGTCCACCACGAGAAAGATATTGGTCCGCCCCGGCGTGGCGCCGGAAAACATGGCCAGACTGGCGAAGGGGAAGCACCGGCTTACCGGATAATGCAAATCATACAGCGTCTGGCTCAACAAATACAAAGAAGGCACCGTTTCAAACGAGCAAAACGTCGCCTGGTTCCCCCCCGCGCCGGCCGAGATCGCCCACGGGGTCTGATAGCCCCAGCCCGTGTGCGGATTGACCAGGCTTTCGTGGCTGCTCCCCAGCACCTCGCGCACGATCGCCCGCCCGCCCGCCGGGCATTCGGCGTATTCGGTCTGCAGCAAGTCGGGATCATAGACCATCATCATCTTGGTGTCGCGCCTGTAGTGCTCCTGCACGATGGCGGCGGCGTCCTCCACCCGCTCGATGGGGGTGCGCGCCCATTGGCCGCTCTTGGCGGAGCGATAATAAACCGCCTTTTCCCAGATGATGATGCCCTGCTGTTGTCGTTCGATTTTCATTCAGAAATGAAACTTTTGGAAAATAGCGCAACCGCGCCGACAGGGAAGCCTCTCCAAGGCTTCCGCCCCCATGCTCCCATCCTCCCATGAAATCCCAAAGCACCCACTCCGCCCGACGGAGGTCTCGGAGAGGCCTCCCCATCGGCTTTGGCCAGTTGCCCAGGGGTTTTGCATGGTGCGTCACGGCAAAAACAGGGTTGGCGAACAAGTCTATTCATTCAGAACAGCGGGGAATCACAATGGAGGCGTTTCACCGGAGGCCACGGGGAAATCTCCCCTGTTCTCTGGTGTTTGTGGAATTTGATTTTTCAAAATACCCTTACAGGAAACGGAGGGTCGCCGTCAAGGAGACCCTCCGCAATCCTTGGGCGCACAGGCGCCGGGAATTAGAACGTGCCGAGGTAGTAGTAGCCGGTCACGGTGCCATCAGCCTGCGGAGCGCTGCCCTCGATCGCGAAGCGGCCCGCGGTCTGGTCGAGCACCGGCGATGAAGCGGCGATATCCATGTCGTTCAGGGCGCCGTTGATTTCCTCGGAGATTTTCTCCGCGTCCTTCAACGACATGCCGGGAATCACGACATAACCCACGCGCACGGAAGGCGACAGATTGGTGGACCCGTCAATGCGGAAGTTCACACCAGTGGCGTCATTCATGCCGGTGGCGTCGTAAGTGCCGGGAACGATGCTAGGAGCGCTCGGGGCGCACTCGGCGCGGACGTAGTTGGCCCAATCATTGTAATTGGCAACGGCAACGCCGTTGGCGTTCACATCGGCCCAACTGGAGGCCTTGCGATTCCAGCCAGCCTCGTTGAGAAGGGCCTGCCCGCTCTGGAGGGCGTCGCGGCCCACGCGCCAGTTCGGGTAGCGCTCCAGCGTGCCGGCGGCAAGGAAGATCGCCTCAAGGTGGAGAGGACCTTGGCTGCCAACGGCAAAATTAGCACCGGCGCCGGAATTACGAGCGAGGTTGAGCCTTGACGGGATGGCGAAGTCTGCCTTGGTCAGCGGAAGCTGGCCGGCCGATTCGTTAAGCGCGACGTAGCTGAGGGCCGCGGTCTCGAGGTTCTTGAAGTTCGAGATCGTGGCCACGATGCGGGCGCGGTTGATGGCGGAGAGCACGCCGACCGAGATCACGGAGATCAGGATCGCGATGATGGCGAGCACGCCGAGCATTTCGACAAGGGTGAAGCCCTTGCGGGATTTGATGGTATGTTTCATGTTATCTGTTTTGTTTGTGTTGTTTCCGGAATTTCGGGATCGCCTTCCGGCTCCTCCGTCTGCGCAATCACCTCGTCGATCGAGGTCTGCCCCTGCCCCGCCTTGATGAGACCATCCTGGCGGAGCGTGCGGAAAATCGAGCTTCCGGTTTGCTCAGTTTCGTTTGCGCAAAATTTTCTCGCGAGTGTCTCGCACTCGCGCAAGGCGTCCTTGCCCAGCCGCACGATGATGTCGGCAAAAGGCTCCACCGGACGGCATTCGTAAAGGCCCACGCGGCCTTTGTAGCCGCCGCCGCCGCACAGGGCGC
>JAIRTK010000005.1 GCA_031254955.1 Opitutaceae bacterium | reverse complement strand
CCCGTAGGGCCTGACCTTGTGTCAGGCCGCGCCTGTCGCCCCTCCGGGGCTTTGCTGTCTCATCGAAAAGAGCGGGGAACCCTAAAATCTCACTCTTTTGAATAGCTGGAAAGAGGGATTTAACCACGGAGACACGGAAGCCGCGGCACCACGAAAAACTCACGCGGAGGCGCAAAGAGTATGAGGAATGGGGAGTGAGGCATGAAAACAAACCCGCCGGCTCCGTCACTCACTACAACACTGCTCACCCCTCATCCTCTCCGCGCCTCCACGTCTCTGCGTGAGAACACTCCTCCCCCGCGCTCCGTGTCTTTCGTGTCTCCGTGGTTTAAAAGAGAAAACCTTTAAATACGGAATAAATCCTTAGCGCCTTCGTCGCGGGCGTCCCGCAGACGCGCCGTTTCGTTTGGCGTCTCCTTCGGTTTTGCCCTCGCGTTTACTGTCATGCTTTCCCTGACTTGTGTCCCCCGTCGCTCCGGGGCATTGGTTGCATCTTTACCCATCAATCCGAATACAAATCCATGGCAGGCATCGGCAGCAAAAAAACAACCGGCTGGAAGGCGACCATCTCCGTCGCGATGGCCAACTACATCGAGGCGGGGTCCATCATCGCGGGAGCCAGCGGGCTTTCATTGTGGACGGAATACCTGCGCCTGGACAACTTCATGGTGGGGCTGCTGGGCGCGCTCAGCGCCAACGCCTTCGGCGCGGCTTTTGGCGCGCTGGCGGGCGGCTGGCTGTGCGACAAATACGGACGCAAGTTCATCTACACTTACGACCTGATCGTTTACATGCTCGGCGTGCTGATTATCGCGGCCTCGGTGAATTTCCCGATGCTGCTCGCCGGCTTCATCGTGACCGGCATCGCCGTCGGCGCCGGCGTGCCGGCGTCGTGGACCTACATCGCCGAGGAGGCGCCCCATGCCAGGCGCGCCGCGCATGTCGGCACCGCCCAACTCGCCTGGTCCATCGGCCCGGCCATCACGTTTGTCCTCGCGGTGCTGCTCTCGCCGCTGGGACTGCTCGGCAACCGGATCATTTTCCTTCACCTGTTCGCGGTCGCCTTCATCACGTGGTATATCCGCCAGGGGCTGGCGGAATCCAGCCTTTGGAAAAAGGAAAAGGCGCGGGAGGAAAGCGAATCGGCCACAGGGACGAAAAAACGCCATGCCTATGTCGAACTGTTTGCCGACAAGGTCAACCGGCGTCCGCTGGCGCTGTTGCTCGGCATTTATTTTTTCTGGAACCTGGTGGCCGGGGCGATGGGCTTTTTCATGCCTTTTGTCTATGAAACCGTCGGCGGACTGAGCCAGGCGCAGGCGAATCTCTTGCAAGCCGCGCTCTGGACGATGACGGTGGCGGCGACTTGGGGCGGATTCATGATGCTCGGGGACCGCATGAGCCGCCGCCTGCTTTACGGCATCGGAGCCGCGATGGGCATCGTCGCGTGGGTCGTGCTCACTTTCGGCGGCATGGGCTGGGGCATGCTCCTCGTGTTTGTCACGCTCTGGGGGTTGTCGGCGGGCATCGGCGCGCAGGCGTTTTACGGCTTATGGGCCAGCGAACTGTTTCCCACGCGCTACCGGGCCGGGGCGCAGGGCGCGATGTTTTTTATCGTGCGCGTGGGCGTGGGTCTCTGGTCGTTTGTTTTCCCCACGATTCTTGCCCGGCTGAGTTTCAAGGTGGCCGGTGTCACCATGCTCGTGTTTCTCGTCATCGCGCTGCTGGTCGGCGTGGCGCTCGCCCCCGAAACGCGCGGCAGGACGCTTGAGGAAATCGAGGAGGAGCGCTATGGGAAAAAGCAGCGCTAGAGTTGAAGCCGGGTGGCCTGACAAAGGCTGGCCAAAGGTTTCAAGGCTGGCCAATTCGGCATTTTTTTCTTAAACCTTTCATGTCTCTTGGGGAGGGGCGAGGGCTGTTTTATTGGTTCGTTTTCACTGTCCACAGATTACACAGATTGGCACGGATTCTTATGAATAACTGACGTTACGCGCAGCCTCGTTCGTAGCGCGGACTTCCAAGTCTGCTGCATGCTGCGCACGCGTTGCGCGCCCGGCAGGTTGGGTTCCGAGCGAAACGAGAAGCCTGACAATCTGCGCTACGACGACAGCGCGCAACTTCAGTGAATAACAATCGGTGCTAATTTGTGTAATCCGTGGATGATTTAATGATTTGTTTGTTTTAATCACAGCGTTCACGGAGCGCGGACACGGAGAGGACACGGAGGGCTGGCCGGATGAAGGAATGCTTTTTACAAAAAGAATATTTATTTAAAAGAGAGTGCGCATGAGAGTGGCCGAAAACTGGCAGGCTCCCGTGGCCTCTGTGTCACAACAGACTTCATTGGCCTTTTTGTGTCTTTGCGTGGGTTGTTTTGGCAGGCACTCTTAGTTGATCATGCATCAGCGGAGGAACCGCTTATAAAATTTTCATTTGTCATCTCCGTTGCATGAAAAACTCCGGTTTTGGGATTCCTGATTCTTTTTAATCTCTCTTTTTAGGTCTCCTTGGCGGCGATGTCAGCGTGAGCCAAACCGAAAGAAACAGGAGGGGTGGTGTTGATTTTCTTGATTTGACTCAAACCGCGCACCGTCTTTATGCCTTTTTACATGCCTCATGCCTCTTGCCATTCATGCTTTTAATCCGAGGCCAATCCCTTCGACACCACGTATATGAAAAAATCAATCATACTCACCCAGGCCGCTCCGGTATTCTTCGGCGCTTCACGCTTCCTTTCCTCAATCCTGCACGCACGCAGCCGAATCCCTTGTCCCGCCCGCGCGTTCCTCGCCTGCCTGCTGGCGCTGGCGTTCCTGCCCGCCGCCGCCGCGCCGCTCCCGCAGGCCAGGCGCAACGCCCGCCACGAGGCGGGCATGAAGCGCAAGGCCGAGGTCAGCGATCTCCATGCCGACATTGTTTATAAAAAAGTCGGCGGCGACGACCTCACGCTCGACCTTATGCTCCCCAAGACAAAAACCGACGCCAAGGGCCGCGCCCTCTTCCCGAACGGCACGCCCGTCGTCTTCTATCTGCACGGCGGCGGCTGGCACGGCGGCAGCCGCTACGTCTCGCCGGACGACGCCGAGTATTTTAGCAAAAACGGCCTCGCCCTCGCCTGCGTCACCTACCGTTTCGCGAAAAACAACGGCCTCACCATCGCCGACTGCGTGACCGACTGCTTCGACGCCGCGCGCTACCTCGCCGCGCACGCCTCCGGCCACGGTCTCGACCCGCGGCTCTTCCTCGCCTACGGCCACTCCGCTGGCGGCCACCTCACGCTCATGATGCTCTACGCCCCGCCCGAAGCCTTCCCCGGCGACCCCGCGCACGCCGCCGCAAAATTCCGCTTCGCCGGCGGCGTCGCCTTCTCCGGCCCCACCTCCATGCTCGACCGCGAGTTTTGGAACAACGAGGGCTGGCTCGCCATCCAGAAAAACTACACCGACGCCTTCGGCTCAGCCCCCGAAAACGAGCGCGGCTCCATCGCCAAAAAAGTCTCCCCCTATTATTATCTCACCAAGGACTCCCCGCGTACGCTTCTCATCCACGGGGACCTCGACCAAGCCGTCCACATCAACCACGCCATCCTCCTCGAAAAACGCGCCCGCGAACTCGGCGCCGACCTCACCCTCTGGCGCGTCCCCGGCGCAGCCCACAACTTCAAGGGCAAACGCTCTCCCATCTTCGGCGCCTACAATCACCTCGGCTGGGACACCCTCCGCGACATGGCCCGCGAAGCCGCCGCGAAAAACGCCGCCGCCGCCCAATAAACACGCCGCGAACCCCAGCCTTTATTCGCGCCCATTCGCGGTTAATAAAACCGAATCAATAGATTAATCACGAAAGCACGAAGGGGCGGAAACACGAAAACAATGCCCCCGTTTTTTCAGTGCTTCAGCCTTTCCGTGTTTCCGTGATTAAGAAAAAAGAACCATTAAACTGTCCACGGATTGCACGGATCCCCACTGATTATAATTCATAAGAAATCCGTGTTAATCTGTGTAATCCGTGGACAACAAAAACGAACCATTAAAATAATCGCGGAAACACGGAATTGCGGAAACACGAAAACAAGCCGATCTCATTCCTTTTTTTCAGCGTTTCCGCCCTTCCGTGCTTCCGCGATAAAAAACCGAACCATTATTTTTAACAGAAGGAAACAAAGGACACAAAGAAAACAATAATCATAAAAGGTATTCTTTGTTCCCTTTGTTTCCTTCTGTTCAATAAAAACGAACCATTAAAATAGCCACAAAAATGCATAAAAAGCACAAGAAAACCCAATCTAATTTTGTGCCTCTTGTGCCTCTTTGTGACTATTAAAACCGAACCATCCCCCATGAACCCCAAATCCAGACTCCCCGCCCTTCTCGCCTTCGCGCTCGCGCTGCTGGCTTTCGCCAGCGGCGACGTTTTCGCCACCGACGACGGTGATTTCACCGCCACCGCTACCGTCGGCGGCGGCGACGCCGGCGCTACCGCGATCATTACAAAATACGAATGGCGCATGACGCGCGGCGCGCTCACCTCCGTTTATAAATTCCATCCCGACTACACTTGGGAGGAAAGCTGGCGCGGCGAAACCAAAACCGGGCGCTGGCAGCCGGAGGGCGGAAACGGCGTCTCCATCGGGCATTTCCGTTTTGAACTCGAAAACAACGGCGCGCAACTCCGCCGCTCCGACAAACAAATCTGGAAACGCGGCGCCGCCCTCGCCAGCGCCGCCGGCGCCGCCGATCTCGCGCCCCAGCTCGCCGGCTTCGAGTGGCGTCTGGCCATCGGCCAGAACACCTCCGTTTATATATTTTATTCCGACCACACGTGGGAGGAAAATTACAAGCACGGCGTCAAGGGCGGACGCTGGCGGCAGACCGGTGCGAAGAGTTTTTCCGTCGGCGCGTTTCAATTTCATATTGAAGACAACGGCGCGGCCCTCCGCCGCTCCGATAATAAAATCTGGCAACGCGCCGCCGCCCCCGCCCCGCTCGCCGCCGCCGCCGGCGCGCCGGATATCGTCCCCGCCGCGTCCTCCCCCGCCACGCCGAATTACTGGTGCACGTGGTGGAGCCAGGCCGACGGACGCCACGACAAGGCCGTCCGCGCCGCCGTCGCCCTCGCCTTCGACGGCGACCAGGGCAACCCCGGCCAGCGCGACGGCCTCAACGAGGAAATCGTCTTCGGCAAAAACGGCTGGGCCGGCGACTGGCCCGGCGTGCGCGGCGACCTGTTTCTCGTGCTCGATGACGGCTGGGACGTGCCCTACGGCCTCGACTCCGCGAAAAGCCGCGCGCCCTTCGGCTCCTGCATCCCCGACGACACCCGCTGGCCGTCGCTCTCAGGAAAAACGCCCGCGCAAAAATTAAAATTATTAAACGACAGGGCCAGGGCCGCCGGCTGGCGCGGCCTCGGCCTGTGGCTCGCCGTCCAGACACAGGGCGAGACCGGCAAGCCCGGCGACCCGAAAACCTCCCTCGCCGACTTCACCGCCTACTGGAAGGAGCGCGTGCTCTGGTGCCGCGAGGCCGGCATCGAATACTGGAAGGCCGACTGGGGCGTCCACAACCACGAGCCGGAGTTCCGCCGCGCCATGACCGCGCTCGCGCGCCAATATCATCCCGCGTTGATTATAGAACACGCCGTCTGCATGCCGCCGATCAACGGCCTGTCGCTTGATAAAAACACCGGCAAAATCACCGGCGGCGGGCGCTTTGAAAACAACCCGAAACGCTATCTCGACGAGGCCGCCGCCACGCTCGCGTTCTCCGACGTGCTCCGCACCTATGACATCGTCGGCCCCACCGTGAAAGTGACGACGCTCGACCGCGCCGCGCACTTCGCCGCCACCGCCGCGCGGCTCGGCTCGCCCGTTATATTAAACTTGGAGGACAGCGTGTGCGAGGCCGCCGCGCTCGCCTGCTCGTTCGGCGCGATGCGCGGACGCCGTAGCGCCTTGAAAAACGAGGTGGTCGCCGCCGCGCGCTGGGCGCGCATCGCCCCCGCCGTGCCCGTCGTGAAACTGCCGTTTGTCACCAACGGAAAAACCCTCCGCGACACCAGCGATTTCAGCAAAGTCAACCACTGGTATCAAGTCACCGCCGGCAAAAAAGGTGTTTATCAAACCGCCCCCGCCGTCATCGCGCGCGGCCTGCCGCCGCCGAAAGTCACCTCCGCCTGCGGCGGCGGCCTGCCCTACGTGCTCGCCACGCTCCACCCCAACGGCGCGCTCGCCGTCTGCGCCGCCGCCCGCGCCCCGGCGACCGGCACCGACCCGCTTGTCACGCCGCCGGCGGACATCGAGGTGGACGTTGAGTGTATAAATCGAAAAATCGGCCTTTTCGGCGCGTTTAATACAATCAGTTTCCCGCTTTCGGCCAAAGGCAAAATTCGCGTCTGGGCGCAGGATTTGATAAAAGACCAGGCGGTTGATATAACAAACGAAGTCCGCGCCGAAAACGCCCGCCTCACCCTCCCCGGCGCCGTCCTCCAGCGCCTCCGCGCCCGCGCCAGCGCCGCCGACCTCTCCATGCCCGCCGCCGTGGTTTTTGTTGAAATTATATAAATCAACACCATGAACACCAAGACAACGAAACAAACGGTTTCGCGCCGCGCCTTTTTGTCGGGTTGCGCCAAGAGCCTCGGCGGCGCGACGGCGGCGGGTCTCGGCGTCCCCGCGCTCCTCGCGGCGCGCGACGCGCCGGCGGCATCGCCCGCCGCCGCCAGCGGCCCCGCAACCGCAGCCGCCCCCGTCGCGGGCGAATACGATGTCGTTGTCTGCGGCGGCGGCCCCGCCGGTTTCGTCGCCGCTGTCGCCGCCGCCCGTGGCGGCGCGCGCACCGCCCTCGTCGAACGCTACGGCTTCCTCGGCGGCATGGCCACCGCCGGCCTCGTCGCCCCCATCAGCGTCTTCAACCTCAACGGCCGCCGCGTCATCGGCGGCATCCCTTGGGAGTTTGTTGAAAAACTCACCGCCATCGGCGGCGCCGCCCTCGACCTCCCGCGCGGCAACGTCACCTTCTCCCCGGAAAAATACAAACTCGCCGCCCAGCGCATGGTGCTCGACGCCGGCGTCACCCTCCACCTCCACAGCTACGTGACCGGCTGCCGCCGCCGCCAGGACGACGGACGCGCCCTCACGCACGCCGTCATCGAAAACAAAAACGGCGCCCAGTCCCTCGCCGCCCGGTATTTCATCGACTGCACCGGAGACGCCGACCTCGCCCTCCGCGCCGGAGTCCCCATGCAGCCCGCCCCGGAAAACCTCCAGCCGGCCTCCCTCATCTTCATGCTCGGCAACGTGGACACCGACGCCATCCCCCCGAACCGCCTACGCCACGGCCTGCCAGGCTCGCAGGACACCGATTTCCGCGCCGTCCTTCAGGAACTCTCCAAAACCCAAAAAATCCCCCTCTTCGGCGGCCCGTGGTATAACAGCACCCTCGCCAAAGGCGTCGTCCTCGTGAACATCACCCGCGCCGCCGCCAACATGGCCGACAACCGCGACGCCACCGCCGCCGAGTGCCGCCTGCGCGAGCATGTGCACGTCTTCGTTGACCTGCTCCGCAAGCACGTCCCGGCCTTCCGCGACGCCGTCCTTCTCACCACCGCCACGCAAACCGGCATCCGCGAGACCCGCCGCATCCTCGGCGCCCACACCCTCACCGGCGACGAATACCTCGCCCCGACCGACTTCCCCGACACCATCGCCCGCGGCTGCCACCCCATTGACATCCACTCCGGCAACAACACCCGCCAGCGCGCCGACCGCCTCCAAAAACCCGGCAACGTCCCCTACCGCTGCCTCCACGCCCCCGGCTTCCCAAACCTGCTCGTCGCCGGACGCCCCTTCTCCGCCGACGAAGTGGCCTCCGCCTCCGTCCGCGTCCAAGCCTCCGCCATGAGCCTCGGGCAAGCCGCCGGCGCCGCCGCCGCCCTCTGCCTCCCCGACAACCGCGATGTCTCCCGCCTCAACATCGCCCGCCTCCGCGAAACCCTCACCCAATCCGGCGCCATCTTCGACTGATACCCCTTACGAATGAAAATCACACTATGGAAACCGTTAGAGGTAGGGCGAGGCGTCCCGCCGAGCCGTGTGAACCGCTCGCGGCCCGGCGGGACGCCTCGCCCTACCTAAAGAGTGATTTTTGACTGCAAAGGATATGACAACCCGCCGCCGCAAAAAACCTCTGCGAAAAACCTCCCGACTCCCATGAAAACCACCCGACTCCAACCGCTCCGGCTCCTCGCCGCCCTCCTCGCCCTCGCCGCCGGCGGCACCGCCGCCGCCGCCATCAAAACCGTCACCTTCCAAAACGGCGTCGCCGGCTACTCCGGCGCCCTTGAGGCCAGCCTCGACATGAAAAGCGACACCCCCGTCCAGAAAAACAACCTCTGGGTCGGCATGGAGTTCGTCCACCCCGGCAAAAACAAAGCCATCCCGCGAGAACTCCTCGGCGAGCGTCAGGTTCTCATCCGCTTCGAGCACCTCTTCGGCTCCGCCCCCGGCCAAATCCCCCCGGACGCCGCCATCACCAGCGCCACCCTCTCCCTCCGCGTCCCCGAACGCAAGGACGCCGCCTCCAACCGCCGCATCTTCCTCCACCGGATGCTCCTCCCCTGGGACAAAGACGCCCTCTGGAAAAGCCCGCAATGGCGCGGCAACGGCATCCAAGCCGACGACCGCGAAGCCGCCGCCAAGGCCGACGCCCTCTTCGTCCCCAACCACCCCGCCGCCACCTACGACATCGACATCACCGCCTCCCTCCGCGCCTGGGCAGCCGGCGCCCCCAACCACGGCTGGGTCCTCCTCGAAACCCGCAAAGTCGATCCCAACGCCGCCGCCTTCCTCTCCTCCAACTCTCAAAACCCCGCCAACCGCCCCCGCCTCACCGTCACCTACGAC
>JAIRTK010000064.1 GCA_031254955.1 Opitutaceae bacterium | reverse complement strand
CTTTTGGGTTCCGGCTTCGCTTTGAATCACGACCACCCGGTTGTTTTCCCGGAAGAATTCATTGACAGCCCGGGATGAGTCCGTGAGATTCCGCAGCCCTGCACGCACGGCGGCCATAGCTCAGTTGGTTAGAGCACAAGATTGTGGATCTTGGGGTCGCGGGTTCGAATCCCGTTGGCCGCCCCATTTTTATCCCTTGGAGTTTTTGGGATGTTCTCGCGCCGGGCGATCCGGTTTCCTTTTTTCGCAATCCAGAACCCATCGCCCCGCACCCTCCGCCGCCCGCCATCCATGCACGCCGCCGATCTTTTCGCGTTTCCCTCCAGCCTCTCCCTTTTCGCCGCCCACTTTCCCGCCGACGCCGCGCCTTGGGAGTGGGTGCGTGCCATCGCCTCCGCGCTTAATGCCCTGCCACCGCCGCCGCAGCCCGCGTCGGCGGACAACGCCCTCGCCCCCGACGGCTCGCCAGCCATCCCGCCCGCCGGCTCGCCCGTCCTCACCCCCGCCATCCCGCCCGGCGTCCATGTCGAGGGCGATGTGCGCCTCGCGCCCGGCGTGCGCCTGCCCGCGCAGGCCACGCTCATCGGCCCCGCCTGGATCGGCCCCGGCACGGAAATCCGTCCGGGCGCCTTCATCCGCGGCCAAGTCATCACGGGAGCGCATTGCGTGCTGGGCAACTCCTGCGAATTCAAGAACTGCCTCCTGCTCGACGGCGCGCAGGCGCCGCATTTCAATTACGTGGGCGACTCCGTGCTCGGCAACCGCGCCCACCTCGGCGCGGGCGTGATCCTTTCCAACCTCCGTCTCGACCGGCAGCCCGTCTCCGTGCGCCTGCCCGACGGTTCGCTCGCCGCCACCGGCCTGCGCAAACTCGGCGCGCTCGTGGCGGACGCCGCCGAGGTCGGTTGCAACGCCGTGCTCCAGCCCGGCGCGATCCTTGGCCGCCGCGCCCTCGTCATGCCGTTGACGGCGTTTGCCGGCTGCCTGCCGCCCGACACCATCGCGCGCAGCCGCGCGGCCCTCTCGACGCTGCCGCGGCGGGACCGTTAAGGGAAAGCCGGGGTTTCCCTCCTCCTCCCCCGCCACACACACCGCCCCCATATCCACCACCCATCCATCCACACGCACGCACGCACACCTACACCTGCCCCCACGCCCCCCCCACACACGCACCCACACCTGCCCCCACTCCCACGCTATTTTCGATGTTTGAAAACAACCCAAAAAATTAACCGCGAAGAACGCAAAAGACACGAAGAGCCAGCCGGAAGCATTTCATTCCTAGAGCATTTCCTAATGATTCTGTCGCACGGAAAACGAGCCTTGGGCGCGGGAGCGCCGGTAGGGAGGCCTCGCCGAGGCCTCCGCCGGACGGGGCGGACGGTTTGAATTTTCATGGGGTAATCGAAGCGTTCTCGCGGAGGCCTCGGAGAGGCCTCCCTACCGGCGCTCCCGCGCCTGTCCGCTTGCGTTGGCGACACAATTAAACCGAAAAAGCTCATAATCCTTCTTCACGCCCTTCGCCTCCCTCGCCCCCTCACACCCGCTCATCTTTCGCCTCCCTTCGCATCCCTCGCTCCCTTCACGCCCCTCGCATCGCTCACACCCCTCGCATCCCGCACTCTCCTCGCATCTCTCACATCCTTCGCATCTCTCGCGTCCTTCCTATCCTTCACATCCTTCGTGTCCTTCGCACTCTTCGCGGTTATAAAAACCGCGCCCAATAATTTCTGGGATACGCCCTTAATATCTCCGCATTCCTTATTCTACATTCCTCATCCCACACTCTTCATCCCACATTCCTCATCCCGCATCCCATATTCCACATTCCTCATCCCACATTCCACATTCGCAGCATTCGCCGCATTCGCATGATTTTCCTCGAAACCCTCCGCATGGCCTTTTCCTCCCTTCGGGCAAACCTGTTGCGCTCGTTGCTCACCATTCTCGGCATGGCCATCGGGGTGTTTTCCATCATCGGGGCGATGACGATCATCGACGGCATCCGCTCCACCATCGAGTCGGGCCTGAATATCCTCGGCTCAAACAGCTTCCAGATACAGAAATTCCCCGCCATCAACTTCAGCGACCCGCGCCAACGCTACGGCAACCGCCGCGACATCGACTACGACATGGCCGTGCGCTTCCGCCAGCACATGGACCCACGCGCGCGCGTCTGCGCCACCATCAGGCGCGGCGGCCAGACCGCCGTCTTCCACGACCGCCACACCAACCCCAACGTCCGCCTCAACGGCTCCGACGAAAACTACCTCACCGCCTTCAACTACGACATCGCCGCCGGGCGCGGCATCGGCCCCGACGACGTCGCGTTTGCCCGCGCCGTCTGCGTGCTCGGCAGCGAGATTGCCGAGAAACTCTTCCCCTACGAGGACCCCTCCGGCAAACTCATCCGCATCGGCCCGCAAACCTACACCGTGATCGGCGTGCTGGAGGAAAAAGGCGCCTCGCTCGGCCAAAGCCAGGACGGTTTTGTCCTCGTGCCCATCACGCGCTGGCTGATGGTTTACGGCCGCGCCCGCCGCTCCCTGTCCATCAACGTGCAAGCCCCGACCCAAGCGGAGCTGCCCGCCGTGCAGGACATGGCCATCGGCGCGATGCGGCTCGTGCGCGGCCTCGCCCCGGAGGACCCGGACGACTTCGAGATCTTTTCCAACGATTCCCTCATCGAAGCGTTCAACAACATCGCCGGAGTGGTGACCATCGGGGCGTTTGTCATCAGCGGCATCGCGCTCGTGGCGGCCGGCGTGGGCGTGATGAACATCATGCTCGTGAGCGTGACCGAGCGCACCCGTGAAATCGGCGTCCGCAAAAGCATCGGCGCCAAAAAAACCAACATCATGACCCAGTTCCTGATCGAATCGGCCACGCTCGCCCTGATCGGCGGACTCGCCGGCATCCTGCTGGGCGTGATGATCGGCTATGCCGCCGGGTTTATGTTTGGCATCGCCATCAACTTCCCCTGGGCATGGGCGGCGGCGGGCCTGCTGGTGTGCGGCGGCATCGGCCTCGGCTTTGGCCTGTATCCCGCCTGGAAAGCCGCCTCCCTCGACCCGATCGAAGCGCTGCGTTACGAATAACGCGCCCGCAGTGGCGCGAACTGCACTCCCGCCGAAGCCCCGCCCTCTTTCCGCTTTCTTCTTTCTTCTCCGGACGATGCCGTTGGGGGAAAACGATAAAAAGGGTTCCTCGCTATTTTGAATGGATTTATACAATGCGCGTCCGTGGAGCGGAAGTAGCGCTTGTCGCCCCTCCGGGGCTTTGCTGTTTCATCGAAAATAGCGGGGAACCATAAAAAGAAAGAAAAAGCCTGAATCCCGCGCCCCAAGTCCTGAGTCCCGAGTCCCAAGTCCCGCGACAGTGCCTCCGGGAAAAAAGAAAAAGAGAAGGAGAAAGCGAAAAGAAGAAAACCCCCGGACAACACAGCCCTACTTTGTCGCATGCTGAATCACTTTGCCGCACTCTGAATCGCACTGCCGCACGCTGAGTCACGCTGCCTCGCGCTGAATCGCGCTGAATCGCGCGCGCCGCCGCCGCTGCCGCCACCACCACCGGCGCCCATGATGTGCGTTTGCTTGACTCCCGGCATCCGCAGCCCCGACATTTGGCCAGCCCTTTTCCCATGACGTACCCTGCTTTTGCCTTCATCCTCTCCGACTGGTGGAACTCGCTGCCGCTCGCCTGCCGGATTTTCTACGGCATCGCCGTGGCCGCCGCGTTGTTCATCACCCTGCTCACCGTGCTCTCGATGACGGGCATCGGGGATGACGTGGAACTGGACGCCGACGCGGCGGACAGCGGCGCGAGCTTCTTCTCGACCAAACCCATCGCCAGCTTCCTGTTCGTGTTTGGCTGGGCGGGCGGCACCGCCACCAGCGCGGGCCTCGGGACGGTGCCGGCCACGCTGCTCGCCATCGTCGCGGGACTGGCGGCGATGGCGGTGATCTTCTGGCTGCTGCGGCTCATCCAGCGCCTGAAAGTGGACGGCACGATACGCAAGGAAGAAGCGATCGGCAAAGTCGCCACCGTCTATGTTTCCGTGCCCTCCGGAGGCCAAGGCGGCGGGCAGGTCATCGTGCCCTTCGATGGCCGCACACTCACCCTCGGCGCGATGCAAAACGGCACGCAACCCATCGCCTCCGGCTCGAAAGTAAAAGTCCTCCGCTACATCGACAGCGGCACGGTGGAAGTCACGACCCTTTAAACACGCCACCCGCCGCCACTCGCCGTCCGCCCGCCGCTCGCAAACGCCCCCTGCACAAATCGCAGCCCCCGCGCCCCCGCCCAATTTCCCCGTCCCCACCGCTTTCCCCAGCTCCCCATACCCACCAACTTCCACCCTCACCACTTT
>JAIRTK010000554.1 GCA_031254955.1 Opitutaceae bacterium | reverse complement strand
GTCCGCGTTCCATGGCGCGGGGTCACATGGACGAGAGTCTTTTGTGGGCGGGGGCGGCGACGGGTTTGCAGGAGCGGTAGCCGTCGCCTTGTTCGGGGAGGTTTTTGAGAAAACGGGCGCGGCGTTTTTCGTCCTCGAAATCGAGGCCGATCAGCGCCCGGCCAATGCGTTCGCCGGACTGTCGGTAATTGAAATAACAAAAGCTGGCGCGGTCCCGCACGTGTTTGTCCAGAAAATCGTGCAGCGCGCCGGGGCGTTCATAAAAATCGAGCCGCAGGAAGAGCGGCGCGGCGAGCAGGTCGCCGCGCAGCGGAATGGCGCGGAAGGCGACATCGACCGCGCCGGCGAGGTCCTCCCAGGCGTATCCGTGCGCGTCGAGGCGCTCGGGCACCTCGGCGAGCGCGCCGGGGGTCGCGGCGGCGATGGTGAAGACCGGCCACGCGTCGTCGCGGGTTTGCTTGCCGTATTGGAAGTCGGTGATGTCAAGCCCGGCGAAACAGGTGTCGAGCAGGCGGAGCATGGCGCCGCGTTGTTCCGGGATGCGGATGCGGAGCGTGCGCGCCGGCGCGGTCGGGGCGCCAGTGGTCGGGGCGCCGGCGGATTGGGCGATGAGGCTGAGCTGGAGGAGGTCGATGTTGGCTCCGGAGACGATCACGAGCACGCGTTTGCCGGCTAGGGCGGCGCGGTGTTTCAACACGGCGGCGAGGCCGAGCGCGCCGGAGGGTTCGGACACGCAGCGGAGCGTTTCCCAGAGGACACGGATGGCGGCGCCGACTTCGTCGTTGGTGACGGTTTCGATGCGCGAGAGCGTTTCGCGGCAGATGCGGTAGGGGAGTTCGCCGGCCTTGCGGACGGCGGTGCCGTCGCAGAAGATGTCAACGGTGTCGAGTCGCACGCGGCGTCCGGCGTCGAACGCGGCTTTCATGGAGGCCTGGCCTTCGCCTTCGACGCCGATGGCTTCGATGGCGGGCCAGTAGGTTTTGAGCCAGCAGGAGACAGCCGCGGCGAGGCCGCCGCCGCCGATCTGGAGGAAGGCGGCGTCGAAGGGGCCGTGCCCGGAGAGGACGATTTCGTCGGCCAGCGTGCCTTGTCCGGCCATGACTTGGAGGTCGTCGTAGGCGTGGATGTAAACGGCGCCGGTGCGCCGCGCGTCGTCGCGCGCGGTGGTGACGGCTTCGTCGTAGCTGTCGCCGGCGAGGATGATGTGCACAAGCTCGCCGCCGTGCAGGCGGACGGCGTTTTGTTTCACGCGCGGGGTGGGGCGCGGCATGTGGATGCGGGCGCGGATGCCGAGCGTGCGGGCGGCGAGCGCGACGCCTTGGGCGTGGTTGCCGGCGGAGGCGGTGACGACGCCGCGCGCGCGTTCGGCGGGCGTGAGAACGGCCATGCGGTTGCACGCGCCGCGCCACTTGTAGGCCTTGACGGGCGAGAGGTCCTCGCGTTTCACCCAGATTTCGGGGCCTGGCAGGCCGTCGGTCAGCACGAGCCGCTCAAGCGGCGTGGGTTGCCCGAAATGGTAAACGCGAGCGCGGGCAAACAATATCTCCTGCCGGAGACGGCGGTCGAGTGGCAGGCTGGAGCGTGGCATGGGACCGGAAGTTTAAAGCCAGGCGCGGGCGGGAGCGCAAGCGCGGGGACTGGTTCGCATGCGATTATTCCGCTGGAGCGGGTGGTTTGTTAACGCGATTCCACCGGGGGGGGCACGGCGCGTCCGTTTGTCGTTGGATGCGTATGAAGGTGTGCATGGAAATGCTGGACGGGACGCGTAAGCGCAGGCAGGCGCGGACGGACAGGGGTTTTTTGGAGTATCAGGATTCGATATGCTGCTTATGCGAGTCCATCGAACGCAACACCCCGCGCGTTCTTGGTTGTCATGCAAATCTCCACCGCATTCCATATGAAAAATGGAGCGAAGGATGTTATTAACCATCCTCCAAAAACCGATCAGGCCTTTTCGTTATAAGAATCAAAAAGCCTTTTCCGTCGTAAAAATGGAGCATGAATGTTTTTCAAAAATATGAATGCCCCGGTTGCCATCAAAGGGAGACATATCAATTGTGAAGGAGAAAGCATGCCGCCCGCGATGCTTCCCCTGTCGTCTCCTCTCAAAAATTCCAACAGAAACCTGCAAATGCCATATGCTATCATATAGAAGGAAATTTTCAGATTTTGAGGCATTGGCTTTAGAGCTATAAAAATACACCCGAGCGCCACCGCCTCGTAAAGTTGCGTGGGATGCAATGTCACGTCGTTTCCCCAATGCGCCGCCGGCAAGGAGCCATCGGGGAAGACAACGCCGGGGAAATTGCCGCCAACCGGCCTCCCGAAGCAGCATCCTCCAAAGAAACATCCAATTCTGCCAAAAGCATGAACCAAGGCGATGGATGGAGCCAATAAATTGAATGCCATCGCATTATTTATGCCAAGGCATTTGTTGGCAATGGCAAAACATATCGCCCACACTACAAATCCGCCCAGAAAGGTCATTCCACTGGACAAAAAAGAAGCCAAGCTGATTGTATCCCCATGCCATAGCAGATCGCACACCTTCCCTCCAAGCAATCCAATGCCGGTTGATATTATTATGGAATAATAGAGCCTTTTATCAGTTTCAAAAATTATTCCCCGTCTTTTTATTTCCCGTTCCAAAAAAAGAAATCCAAAGATTGCCCCAATACCTATCATCAGATTATACATGGGGATTGACATTCCCCGGCTGATTGTAAGATATTGGAGCATTTCAGGACGTGGTTTTCAGACAGCTTCTTTCTTCTGGCTAAAGCAAACCGCCCCGCCTATCAGGAAAAGAAGACCCGCAATCGGAGATATGAAATTACCCGAGATAATCATGGCGCGTTGAAGAGCGCGGAGAGGATCATAATCACCCCGGCCAAAGCCGGGGCTTTTTTCCCAAGGAGACCCCCGATAAGTCCCGCCAGTGAGCCTGCAATGGCGATTGCCATCAGGATGGTGGCCGCGCTTCCAGCGGCCGCCGTCATGGCGGTGGCATCCGCTTCTGTAATTCCTGAATTTGGATCAGTCACAGCCAGCGCGGCGCCTGCGGATCCGACGGCGCCAACGCACGCGGCGCAAGCTCCGGTGCAAAGTGCGGCGGGCAATCCTAAGACTCCGCCAATGATTCCAAGCATCATTGGCACGTTTGATGTTCCTCTAATTTTACTCATGGTTTGATGTTTTGTGCTACTCTTGGGCTTTTTGCAATCACCCCCGTTTGGACAGTGTCTGGTCTCTGTCTTTGCATGACGAAAACCACCATGCAAAAGTGTGGAAATTGGTAAGCGACACGGGCGCAGGCGACAACTGCAATACGGCCTTGATGGAAATTTGCGGCAAGCGTGTTTTGGGTCATTTTGGGTGAAGTCCACCCATTTTCAGCGGGAAAGGCGTGTAATGTCAATGGGTGAAATCCACCCAAAAATGAAACGGACCGCGAACATCGCCGGGCGGAATATCGTAGGGCACAATGTGCGCCGCATCCGTATGAACCGCATCCCGAAGGTTACGCTGGAGGACATGGTGGCGCGGCTGGCCTTGCGAGGGGTGCAACTGGACCGCTCGGCCATCGGTCGCATCGAGAACAACGACCGTTATGTGCTGGATTACGAGGCCGTGGCGCTGGCCGACGCGCTTGGCGTCGAGGTCGCGGACTTGTTCAGGAAATTCGAGTGCTCGGAAAGCCGGTTTTTCAAACGCACCCGCAACCCGAAACAAAAGACGGGAAACTAGCTCCCCTAGCTCCCCGGCTCCTCGCATGTCGCGCGTCGCGCGGCTGTTGCGTTCGTTTTCCGCTACGCAGGAATCCTGCCGATTTCCCGAATAGGACCGTTTCCGTTCAGTTGGCCGCAAACACCAAAAATTTGGTGCGGAAGCACCGGTAGGGAGGCCTCTCCGAGGCCTCCGCGAGAACGCCGCGCTTTCCCCTCGCTTTCTCCATGAAAGTTCCTGCTGTCGCCCCGCCCGGCGGAGGCCTCGGAGAGGCATCCCTACCCGCTCCGCGCAATCCTATGCCTTTTTTCCTACCCTTTGCGGTCAAAAAGCAC
>JAIRTK010000527.1 GCA_031254955.1 Opitutaceae bacterium | reverse complement strand
GTCTAACAAAATTACAATAGGGCAGGCCGAAAGACGGTATGAAAGGCGAGGATGTAGGGGCTTCGCTTGCGAAGCCCGTCGCGGAAGGATGCCACGGGTTTGCTTCCGCCAGTGCGCCGACGCAGTCGCATAAAACACCCACGCGCGCGACTGCCGTCCGGCAACGGGCTTCGCAAGCGAAGCCCCTACATCCGCCGCCGCGCACCTCTCTGTCCGCTGTGTCACTTCGCTCAATCCTTCTTTTCGTTAGACGCTCCAGGAAACTCCTTCCAAGCGGGCTTTTATTTCCAAGCGGGCTTTATCAAGGGGCGCCACTGGCGCGTCGGTGTTCAGCTTGCCTCCCGGCAGGAGGCGCGCACCACTCTTACTCTCCGTCCTCCCGCTCCCAAGTTACTCTCCGCCCTCCCGCTCCCAAGTTACACTCCGCCCTCCCCCCTCCCAAGTTACTCTCCGTCTTCCCCCGACGCATCGCGCAGAGTCTCGCGCTCACCAAAAGAAGGGCGGCGCGGACGGACAACGCTGCGCGGGCGGCGCGATGTTCATTCGCCTTGCCTCCGGCGGGGAAGGATTTTGTAGCATGGGCTTCAAGCCATGAAAATCACGGACGCAACGGACAAAGACCCGCGGGACGGCAAGGCGCGCCCGTCCGGGGAAAACGTCCGTCACGGCCAGCGAGACGAAGCCGGCTGGCGGCTGACGCGGGCGGAACGAAGCCTGCCCGAGGCGCACGCCACCATCGCCGTGCCGAGGCACCTCGGATTCTGGCGCAAGCTGCTCGCGTTCTCCGGGCCGGGCTACCTGGTCGCCGTCGGCTACATGGACCCCGGCAACTGGGCGACGGACATCGCGGGCGGCTCGCAATTCGGCTACACACTGGTGAGCGTCATCGCGATTTCGAGCCTCATGGCCATCCTGCTCCAATCGCTCTGCGCGCGGCTCGGCATCGCCACCGGACGCGACCTCGCGCAGGCGTGCCGCGACCATTACTCGAAGCCGGTTTCATGCATGCTGTGGGTCTTGTGCGAAGCGGCGATCTGCGCCTGCGACCTCGCGGAAGTCATCGGCACGGCCATCGCGCTGAACCTGCTGTTCGGCATCCCGCTGGTCTGGGGCGTGTGCCTGACCGCGCTCGATGTCGTGCTCGTGCTCTGGCTCGCGCACAAGGGCTTCCGGCGGCTTGAAATCATCGTCATCTCGCTGATGGCGGTCATCGCGGGCTGCTTCGGACTGGAACTGCTTTTCTCGCGCCCCGCCGTGGCCGAAGTGCTCGGCGCGCTGGCGCCCTCCCCCGAAATCGTGACCAACCCGGCGATGCTCTACCTCGCCATCGGCATCATCGGCGCGACCGTGATGCCGCACAACCTCTACCTGCACTCCTCCATCGTGCAGACGCGCAAATACGAGCAAACCCCCGAAGGCAAACGCGAGGCGGTGAAATTCGCCACGGCCGATTCCAGCATCGCGCTGTTCTTCGCGTTTTTCATCAACGCATCCATCCTCATCGTGTCGGCGGCGACCTTCCATGCGCAAGGACGCACCGACATCGCGGAAATCCAGGACGCCTACCTGACGCTCTCGCCCATGCTCGGCGTCGGCGCGGCGAGCACGCTTTTCGCGCTGGCGCTGCTCGCGTCGGGACAAAACTCCACGCTCACCGGCACGCTCGCCGGACAAATCGTGATGGAAGGCTTTTTGAACATCCGCCTGCGCCCGTGGCTGCGCCGCCTCATCACGCGACTCATCGCCATCGTGCCTGCGGTGATCTGCGCGGCCCTCTACGGGGAAGGCGGCACGGCGCGCCTGCTGGTGTTCAGCCAAGTCGTGCTCAGCCTGCAACTCCCCTTCGCGGTCATCCCGCTGGTCCTGTTCACCAGCGAAAAGAAAAAAATGGGCGCGCTCGTCACGCCGCCGTGGCTGCGCGTGCTCGCGTGGCTCGTCACGGCGCTCATCGTGGCGCTGAATATCAAACTCCTGCTCGACATCGCCGGCATCACCCACGACGGAACCTGAAACCCGGTGATTTGAACAGAAGGCAATAAAGTCCGCGAAGAAGGCACTTTTTAGACCCCTCCTTGACTCTTAATTCCTAATTTTGCCCCCGCCCGTCATGTATAAAAAAATCCTGGTCGCCCTTGAAAACACGAGCTCCGATCACGCCCTGCTCGAACACGTCGGGACGCTCGCCGCGCGCCTAGGCTCCGAACTGCTCCTCCTGCATGTCGCCGACGGCTGGGTCGCGCGCAATTTCAACCAGCTCAAACTCGCCGAGTCCGAGGAAATCAAGGCCGACCGCGCCTACCTCGCGGCGTGCGTCGCCGACGTGGCGCGGCAAGGCTTGCGCGCCGAATCGCTGCTCGCGATGGGCAACCCGCCGCAGGAAATCCTGCGCGTGGCCGCTGGGCACGGCTGCGACCTCATCGCGCTCGCCTCGCACGGACACAAGGCGCTGGCCGATGTCATGCACGGCAGCACCATCGCCAGAGTCCGCCACAACACCACGCTCCCGCTCCTCGTCATCCACGGAGGAAAACCCGTGCCGCTGTAAACGCGTTCCCCACGCCATCCCGAGCGATCCGGCCGCGTGTTTTTGTGCGATGCCAGACCGGCGCGCTCAGCCATTCAACTCGCGAATCAGCGCGGCGGGGTCGGCGGCGCGCATCAACGCCTCCCCGACCAGCACGGCGTGCGCACCGGCGGCGCGCACGCGGGCCGCGTCCGCGCCGGTGAAGATGCCGCTCTCGCTCACCGCGACCACGTCGCGCGGGAATTGCGGGATGAGCCGTTCGCTGAAGGCGAGGTCGGTCTTGAAGACGGAGAGGTCGCGGTTGTTGACACCGATGATGCGCGCCCCGTGGCGGACGGCGCGCGCGAGTTCGTCCTCGTGGTGAATCTCGAAAAGCGCGTCAAGCCCGGCGGCACGGGCGGCGTCGTGGAGCGCCTCGATTTCGGCGTCGTCGAGCGCGCGCACGATGATGAGGATGGCGCTCGCCCCGGCCTCGCGCGCCTCGGCGACCTGCACGGGATGCACCATGAAATCCTTGCGGATAAGGGGCGGGCGCGGCGCGCCGCTGTCGCCACCATCGCCGCCGCCACCACCACCACCACCGCCACCGCCGCTTTCGCGCAACGCGGCGGCGACCGCCCGCAGATCGTCGAGCGTGCCGCCGAAATACTTGCGGTCGGTCAACACCGACATCGCGCTGGCGGCGGGTTGGTAGCGGCGGGCCTGGGCGGGCGCGGAGACGTTTCCGGCGATGGCGCCGGCGGAGGGCGAGCGGCGCTTGATCTCGGCAATGACGGCGGTCTTCCCGTCGGCGCGGCGCAACGCGGCGGCGAACGACGGCGGCGCGGGCAGGCGGGCGTTGAGCGCGGCGAGTTCGTCGAGCGAGACGGGGCGGACGCGCGGCGCGATCTCGCGGCGCTTCCAAGCCATGATTTCGTCAAGTTTGTCCATCGTGCCGGAAGGCATGGGGAAAACGCGGGCGGGGCGCAACCGGAAGCGTCGCCAGCCCCCGGAAAAATCGTTCTCGTTCCCGCTCTCTCTTCAAAATCGTTCTCGTTCTCGTTCTCGTTCTCGTTCTCTCTTCTGTCTTCGCCATATTGAGAAAACGATTTCGAGAACGATTGAGAGAATGATTAAGAAAACGATTTCGAGAACGAGAACGAGAACGATTTTGAAAACGAGAACGATTAAGAGGGACGATTAACCCATGAGCGCCATCCACGAACTTCGCCAGACCATCGCCCGCCTGCGCGCGCCCGGCGGCTGCCCTTGGGACCGGGAGCAGACGCACGCCTCGCTGACCCGCTGCCTGATCGACGAATGCAGCGAGTTGCTCGAAACCATCGACGCGCTCGACATGCCGCACATGCGCGAGGAACTCGGCGACGTGCTCATCCAAGTCGTGTTTCACGCGCAGCTCGCCGAGGAGGCCGGCCACTTCGACCTCGACGACGTGGCGCGCGAGGTGAACGAAAAACTCATCCGCCGGCACCCGCATGTGTTTGGCGGCAGCCGGCTCGCCACCTCCGAGCAAGTGCTGGTGAAATGGGAGCAGATCAAGGCGCAGGAAAAAGCGGCGAAAGCCGCCGCCGCCGCGAAAGCCGCAAACGCCACCGCCGCCACTGCGAACGCCACCGCCGCCGCAGACACCGTCGCGAGCGCCACCGCCGCAAACGCCGCGAACACCACCGCGAACGCGGACGCGGACACGCAACCGGCGCGCGAAAACGTCTTCAAGGACCTGCCACCGCGCCTGCCTGCGCTGATGTTTGCCGAGGCGGTGTGGAAACAAATCCAAAAGAAAAACCTGCCGCACGACAGCGCGGTCGATGCCGCCCGCGTGGCCGGGCTGGCCGCGACGCTCGACGACGAGACGCTGGGCCGCGCGCTCTTCGAACTCGCCGCCGCCGCCCGCGTGAAAAAGCTGGACCCCGAAGGCGCGCTGCGCCGACACGCGACGCAAGTGATGAGCAATGTCGAAAAACACATCCAGCAACAAGGCGCCTGAGCAAAAGGGCAACGCCCCCGCCGCCTCAGCCCCCGCCGTCGCGTCCACCGCCGCCCCCTCCGCCACCGTTGCCCCAGGCACCTCCCCCGACGCCGCGCCCGCCCCCGTAGGGACTGACCTTGCGTCAGGCCGCGCCCGCGCCACCAATCCCGGCGCGACACAAGGTCGCGCCCTACAAAACCCGCCCGCCCCCCCTCCCGCCGCATCCGTCCCCCCCGTCCCCCCCCCCGTGGCCGCGGAATG
>JAIRTK010000443.1 GCA_031254955.1 Opitutaceae bacterium | reverse complement strand
CCCATGAAAACGAAAAAACTTTGGCGCACCGAACCCCCGCGCATGGTGACGCCCGCAGCCATGACTTGCGCCCATGCGTGATTATACCCATTCCCAATGAAAATCACACTTTTGTAGGGGCGTCGCTTGCGACGCCCGGCTTGATAACCGTGCGCCAGCAAAGGCCGTGCTCCAGCAACGGGCTTCGCAAGCGAAGCCCCTACATGGCTCTGCTTCTAAAGTGTGCTTTTCACTGGGAAACGGTATAATTTTCACTGGGAAAGGGTATAATATCAGCCTGTATTTCATTTTTCCATTTTCCGATGGCAGGCGGAAAATCCGCAGCGCAAAGAACCGTCGCGAAAATGATCTGTTTTCCGTGGCGTTGACACAAAAAAGCGCGCCGGGTTTTGCGGCGCGCTTTGGCGGGTTGTTTTTGAAATGATGAGATGTGAGGCGAATCAGCGGTTCGACCGCTCATGCCTTGCTATCGCATGAACAGGACGTCCGTGCGACTCGATCAGGACGCGGGGGCTTGGTCGGAGGGAGTCGCTTCGGCGTCGGTTTGTTGTTCCAGTTCTTTCATCGCGGCGCGGCGGGAGAGGCGGACTTTGTTGCTGCGCTCGTCGATGCCGATGCACTTCACCCACATTTCGTCGCCCACTTTGCACACGTCTTCGGTGCGGCGGACGCGGAAGTCGGCGAGTTCGCTGATGTGCACGAGGCCTTCCTTGCCGGGGAGGCATTCGACGAAGGCGCCAAATTCTTTCGTGCCTTTCACGACGCCGCGGTAGAGTTTGCCGACTTCGATTTGCGCGCCGCCTCCGCAGAGCAGGTCGATTTCCTGCACGGCGCGGTTCATCGAGTCGGCGTTGTTCGAGTAGATGTAAACTTTGCCGGAGTCGTCTTCGGCGATGTCGATTTGCGCGCCGGTCACTTCGGTGATGCGGCGGATGGTTTTGCCGCCGGGGCCGATGAGCAGGCCGATTTTTTCCGGGTCGATTTGGATGGTCTGGATGCGCGGTGCGTAGGCGGAGAGTTGGGCGCGGGGGGCGGGGATGGAGGCGAGCATCTTTTTGAGGATTTCGATGCGGGCTTCGCGGGCTTGGTGGATGGCTTTTTTGGCGATTTCGAGGGGGAGGCCGTTGATTTTGAGGTCGAGTTGGAAGCCGGTGATGCCGGTGGTGGTGCCGGCGAGTTTGAAGTCCATGTCGCCGAAGTGGTCTTCTTCGCCGAGGATGTCGGTGAGGGTGGTCCAGCGGGTGATGGCGCCGTCGGGGCCGGTTTCGGTCATGAGGCCGCAGGAGATGCCGGCGACGGGGGCGATGATGGGCACGCCGGCGTCCATGAGCGCGAGGCAGCCGCCGCAGATGGAGGCCATGGAGGTGGAGCCGTTGGAGGCCATGATTTCGGAGACGAGGCGGATGGAGTAGGCGAAGTGGTCTTCGGGGGGGAGCACGGGGACGAGGGAGCGTTCGGCGAGCGCGCCGTGGCCGATTTCGCGGCGTCCGGGCGCGCCAAAGCGGCCGGTCTCGCCGACGGAGTAGGGGGGGAAGTTGTAATGGAGGGTGAAGGATTTGGATTTCGCGCCGCCGGTGAGCGCGTCGAGTTCCTGGGCTTCTTTGGTGGGGCCGAGGGTGGCGATGACGAGGGCTTGGGTGTCGCCGCGTTTGAAGAGGGCGGAGCCGTGGACGCGGGGGAGCACGCCGGCTTCGCAGGTGATTTCGCGGAGGGTGAGGGCGTCGCGGTGGTCGGCGCGCGCGCCGCGTTCGAGGACGGCTTTGCGGTAGGCTTGGTATTGGAGGTCTTCAAAGACGATGGCGATGTCGTGTTCGGCGTAGTTGCCTTCGCCGAGTTCGGCGTGGAGCGCGGCGGCGGTTTCTTCTTTGAGGGTTTTGATGTTGGCGGCGCGGGTTTGTTTTTCCTGGCCGAAGATGGCGTCTTCGATTTTGGGGCCGGCGACGCGTTCGATGATGGCGCGGGTTTCGGGTTTGGCGGCGACGAGGGGGTAGTCGCGTTTGGGTTTGCCGGCGAGGGCGACGAGTTCTTTGATGGCGGCGATGATGGGTTGGATGGCTTGGTGCGCGTATTCGAGGGCTTCGATGAAGCGGTCTTCGGGGAGTTGCGCGGCGGAGCCTTCGATCATGAGCATGTCTTTTTCGTTGCCGACGTAGATGAGGTCGAGGTCGGAGGCATACATTTGTTCGATGGTGGGGTTGGCGACGAATTGGCCGTCGATTTGCGCGATGCGTACGGCGGCGATGGGGCCGGCCCAGGGGATGTCGGAGAGGGCGAGGGCGGCGCTGGCGCCGTTGACCATGGAGATGTCGGATTCGTTGACTTGGTCGGCGGAGAGGAGCAGGCCGATGACTTGGACTTCGTTGAGGAAGCCCGCGGGGAAGAGGGGGCGGCAGGGGCGGTCGCAGAGGCGCGAGGTGAGGATTTCTTTTTCGGAGGGGCGGCCTTCGCGTTTGAAATAGCCTCCGGGGAAGCGTCCGGCGGCGGCGTATTTTTCGCGGTAATCGACGGTGAGGGGGAAGAAGTCTTGGCCGGGTTTGATGGTTTCGGCGGCGGTGGCGGAGACGAAGACGATGGTTTCGCCGACGGTGACGGTGACGGCGCCGTTGGCGAGGTGGGCGAGGGTGCCGGTGGCGAAGGTGATGCCGAGGCCGGGGACGGTGACGGTGTGTTTTTGTTTCATGTGTGGTTTTTTATGGGTTCGGGTTCAGGTGGTGGAGCGGGGCGGCGGTGTTTGGGCGCGCTGGCCGGGCTTGCGGTTGGGTCGGGTTGGTGTTGAGGGGGAGGGTGGGAGGACGGGCGGGTTGGTGTTTTTTTTGAGGGGGGGCGGGTTTTGCCGTCCGGGGGCCGGTTCTTTTTTGCGTTTTCGGGTCAGACTTGAGAGATTTCCGTTTGCCGCCTTCCGGTGGAGAGAGAGGGGGGGAGGGAGGCAGGTGGAAATGTCCCAGGTTTAACGTCGGTGTTCGCAGGGATGCACAACGGGCGACCCGTGGATCGGGTCGCCCGTGTGCTGAAAGAGAGGCGTCAGCGGCGGAGGCTCAGTTTTTGCAATATCTCGGTGTACTTGGGGAGGTTGGTGCGTTTCAAGTAGTCGAGGAGTTTGCGGCGGCGGCTTGCCATCTGGAGAAGGCCGCGGCGGCTGTGGAAGTCTTTGCGGTGCGTGCGCAGGTGCTCGGTCAAATGATTGATGCGGGCGGTGAGCAGCGCGATCTGGACTTCGGAGGAGCCGGTGTCCTTCTCGTGGGTTTTGAATTCGGATATGATTTCGGGTTTTATGACTGTTGGCATTGGTTTTTGTTGTTGAGGTGCACGACTGGAGGGAGCCTTCGCAGGCTCCGAGCCACCCGCTCGTTCCGGGAGGATTTTGGCGGCATCCTCCGCGGTCTTTGCCGGTGTCACCGTTCCAATCCGGCAGGATGCCGGACCAGTCATGGTGGGAATCCGCAACCGACGGATTTCCACTAACGCAAGCGGCATGTATCCCGTTTGGCGGGGACGGGGGCAAGGAAAATGTTTGGAGGAATTGGGGGGAGGGGGGGGAGACGGGCGGGAGGGGAGGCGGGGTGAGGGGCGGGGGGGGGGAATCGAGGCGGTGCTGGGGCCGATGGTGCAACTGCCGGTGCGCGAGGCGGGCGATGTCGAGTGGATGCAGCCGCCGCCGTTTCCGGGCATGGGGCCGAAGGTGGTGGCGGAGTCGCGGGCGGCGGTGGACGAGTATTTTGGGAGGCTTTCCGGGGAGGTGTCCCTGCCGATGCGTCCCATTGGTTAACAAAGCGTCCGATTCCGTAATCCGTAATCCGAGGTCCGCATTTTGCTCATCCCTGCACGATCTCGGTGCCGATGCCTTTGTCGGTGAAAATTTCCAGCAGCAGGCTGTGCGGGAGGCGGCCGTCGATGAAGTGCACGCGTTGCACGCCTTCTTGCAATGCGCGGATGGCGCTGGCGACTTTCGGGCGCATGCCTTTGTCGATCACTCCGGTTTTCTTGAGCGGTTCGACTTGGGAGACCTTGAGCGTCGAGATGAGGGTGTCGGGATTCGCCGGGTCGGAGAGCAGGCCGGGCACGTCGCTCATGTAAACCAGCCGGCGGGCGCGCAGCGCGCTGGCGATGCGGCCGGCGGCGATGTCGGCGTTGATGTTGTAGGGTTTTTCGTCGGCGTAGCCTTCGGCGACGGGCGATATGACCGGCACGAATCCGTCGGTGATTTCCTTTTTGATCACCTTGGCTTTCACTTCGGTGATGTCGCCGACGTAGCCGAGATCGACGGGGTTGCCGTCGTCGTCCATGGCGAGCTTTTCGCAGGCGAGCACGGTGTCGCCGGGCAGTCCCCTCGGTTTCGCGCCCGCGCGGGCGATGGCGGCGCACACGTCGCGGTTCACCACGTCGTCGAGGGTGCGTTTCACGATGGCGACGGCGGCTTCGTCGGTCACGCGCATGCCGTTGACGAAATTCGCCTTCAGGCCCGATTCGGACATGGCTTTCGTGATGGCTTTGCCGCCGCCGTGCACGACGACGACGTTGATGCCGACGGCGGCGAGAAACGCGATGTCGCAGGCCACGCGGCCTCGGGCCACGGGATCGGGGTCGTCCATGAAGCTTCCGCCGTATTTCACGACAAAGATGGAGCCTCGAAAATCCTGGATGTAGGGGAGTGCCTCAAGCAGCACCTTCGTCTTGGCGGTGATCTCGGCGACGTTCATTGCGGGTCAAGGCGCGCGGTCGGCGGCCGCATGGAAGTGGTGGAGTTGGGTGAAGGCGCTCACGGTTTGTTTGAAGAGGGAGGCAACACCTATCGCACTCGCGGGAGGGTTTTCGATAAAATTTTTGGGGCGCGGCGGGAAAAATATCGCCGTGGCGTGGCGGGGCGGGATTCTGGGGGCGCATGAGCGCGCTCGACTGGAAGAAAAACACGGCCCTGTTTCTCGGCGGGCAGACGTTGTCGTTGTTTGGCTCCATGTTGACCCAGTTTGCCATCATGTGGCACATCACGCTGGCCACGAAATCGGGCGCGGTCATGACGTTGTATGTGGTGGTGGGCGTGCTTCCGATGTTTTTCATGTCGCCGTTCGGGGGCGTCTGGGCAGATCGCTTCAACCGGAAGCGGCTCATCAATCTGGCGGATGGCGGCATCGCGTTCGTCACGTTGGTGACGGCGGTGGTGTTTGCGGCGGGGTGCCGGGAGTTGTGGTTGCTGTTTGTCTGCGCGGCGGTGCGGGCGTTGGGGCAGGGGGTGCATTCGCCGGCGGTGAACGCCTTCATCCCGCAGATTACGCCGGCGGAGCATTTGTCCAAGGTCAATGGCATCAACGGCAGCATCCAGTCGTGTTCCATGATCGCCGCGCCCATGGCGAGCGGCGCGCTGCTCACGTTTGTCCCGCTCGAAATGATTTTTCTTATCGACGTGGTCACGGCGGCGGCGGGCATCACCGTGGTGTGTTTTCTGGTAAAAATCCCGGCGGCGTCCGCATCCGCGACCACGCCCGCACTTTCTCCCGCGTCTTCATCCGCACCTTCATCTGCGCCTTCGCCCGCGTCTTCGTCTGCGCCGGTCATGGCACCTGCTGCCTCGGGCGTGGATTATTTTCACGATATGCGGGAGGGGTTTCGGTATGCGTTCGGGCAGGGTTTTATCAAGCGGCTGATTATTATATCAATCGTCTTTCATATCGTGCTGGCGCCGGTCGCGTTTTTGTCTCCCTTGCAGGTCGCGCGCAATTTTGGAGGCGACGTGTGGCGGCTCACGGCGACGGAGATCGCCTTTTCGGCGGGGATGACGGTGGGCGGGATCGTCATCGGTTTTTGGGGCGGATTTAAAAACCGGATTTACTCCTTGGCCCTGGCCAATGCCTTGCTCGGCGCGGGGACGATGACGCTGGGGCTGGCGGGCGATTTCCGGCTATATGTGTCGGTCATGCTTTTTCTGGGGCTGGTGCTTCCGCTCTACAACACGCCCGCGCTGGTGCTGTTTCAGACGAGGGTCGATCCCGCCTACATGGGCCGGGTGTTTGGTGTGTTTGCGATGGCGGGGTCGTTGATGCTGCCCGCCGGGATGCTCCTGTTTGGTCCGCTGGGCGACGTGGTGAATATCGACTGGCTGATGCTGGCCAGTGGCGGCGTCATGTTCCTGCTGGCCGTCCCGTTCGTCGCCAGCAAGGTGTTGCGC
>JAIRTK010000394.1 GCA_031254955.1 Opitutaceae bacterium | reverse complement strand
GGGATGTGGGGGCGGGGTGTGGGGGAGGATGTGGGGGCGGGGTGTGGGGGAGGGGAGGGGATGCGGGAGAGGAGGAGGAGGGCGGAGGGGAGGGGGATAATTTATAAGGGATTTTCCAGTGATTTGTTTTTTATGGCAAGGGTCGTGTGGGAGGCAAGGGCGCGGAGGTTGGGGGAATTGGGGCGGATTGTGCGGGCGGGGCGCTCGTGGCACTCGATTTGGCGACGCTGCGCGTCGTCTGCCGGCAGGATGCCGGCGGTCCCAGTCGCTGGCGCGGTGACGGGGGCGGAATGCGAGAGGGGGTGTTTACGGAAATCAATGCGCTTTACGAGAGGGGGTGTTGAGGGGGTGTTCACGGGAATCAATGTGCTTTACGAGAGGGGGGACGAAAATCAATGCGTTTTATGGGTCAGTAGGACAGGGTGTGGGCTAGGGTTATTTCGCGGCCTCGGCCAAGGTAGGCGATGGAGGACCAGTATTGTTTGTCGAAGAGGTTGTTTATGTTGATTTGAAATGAATTTTGCCATTTGCCTTTGCGCCATGAGTAGCCGGCGAAGCATCTGACGAGGGTGTTCGAGGGTTCGGCCATGCGGAGGCGGCTGCCGCTCAAGCGGCCCACGAGGCGGTCGCCTTGGTGGTTGATGGAGGCGCCGAGGCGGAGGCCTTTGAGGGCGCCGGTTCTGAAGGTGTGGTTGGCCGTGGCGTAGGCGTTTACGCGGGGGATGTTGATCATGCGGTCGGTGGCCATGTGCGGCGGGGCCGGCAGGGTTTCCCGGTAGAAGGTCGTGGGGTCCATATAGGCGCCGCCGATGGTGAGGGTCAGGCCGGGGGTCACGCCCCATTTTAGTTCTCCGTCGAGGCCTTTGACGCGGTCGATGCCGGCGCCCAAATACTGCGGCAGGGGGCTGCCGTCCGGGTTGGAGACGCCGGCGCTCCACAGGGAGTTTGTGACCGGCATGCCTTTCTTTTTTATATTAAAGGCCGAGAGCGTGTAGATCAAGCGGTCGTCCAGAAAGCCGCCTTTGAATCCGAGTTCCACGCCCCGGCTGGTGATGTTGGGCATGAACTCGCCGGTGCCTTGGTCGTAGGTGTTGGAGATGGTGAAGCCGGTGCCGTAGTTGGCATACAGCACCAGGGCGTCGCCGAGGAGTTTGAGGTTCGCGCCCACCGAGAAGGTGGTGGCGTCGTCTTTTTCGCCGAAGGCATGGCGGGAGGCGACCGAGAAGCCGGAGCCGAGGCTTCCCGGCGGAAGTTCGCCGGTGCGTTGCCAGTGGTCATAGATTTCATCCCGCGCGCCGGACAGGGTGCGGCGGGTTCCGGAGTTTTGATAATAATCATAATAGGGGCGTCTGACTTTGTCGTAGCGGAGGCTGGCCATGGTGATCAGGCGGTTGCGGAAAAGGAAGGCGCGGTGGCTCAGGAGCAGGCCGTGGGACTCGGTTTTCCGGCGGGTGCGTTGATAGACTTGGGTGATGTCATACGGGTCGAGCGACAGCCATTCGGGGGCATGGGGATTGATGCGGGTGAGGGAGCGGTCGCCGGGCTGGACATGGATGATTTCGTCCGACTTGCTCAGGTGATAATCGCCTACGAGGAGGAGGGAGTGCCAGACGGCGCCGGTTTGTTTCCGCCAGTTCAGGTCGAAGCCGACGTGTTTGGCATCGCTGTCTTGGTCCTGGGTCCGGGGTTCGATGTTATAGGTGAACACGTCTTCGTGGATATAGTTTGTGTCCAGGCGATAGTTTATCTGGTCGAAGCGTTTGTCGTAGGTTTGCAGGTTGGCGCGGAGGATGAGGTTTGGGCTGAAGCGGTGTTCGATGAGCAGGTTGGCGCATTCAAAGTCGCGTTTGAGGTGGTTGTAGGGGCCTTGCGCGTTGAAGTGTTCCAGTCCGTCCGGCGCCCGTCCGGTGAGGTAGTTCGTCCCGCCGATGTTTTGCTGGTAAAAGAGGATGGCGGCGCCTTGGTTGGAATACTCGGGTTGCTTTTCCAGTGCGAGCGTGAGCAGGGTGCGAGGGGAGAGGGACCAGGTGAGGGCCAGGGCGAAGACGCGGCTGCGGCGGTAGAAATAGTCCAGCGGGTTTTCGGCGTAATTATAGGAAAAGTTGGAAAGATAAAACAGTTTGCCGGGGAGCAGGGGGCCGCTGGCGGTGAGGGTGAGGGACTGGTTGTTGTAATTCGGGGAGTAGGCGCCTCTGACGAGATAGCGGGAGCGGCGGACGGGGCGTTTGGAGACGTAGTTGATGATGCCGCCCGGCTCGGCTTGACCGAAGAGGGCGGAGGCGGGGCCGCGGATGATTTCCACGCGGTCGATGAGCGAGTGGTGCGGCGGGCTGGCTTCGGAGAAGCCGTCGCGCAGGACCGGGGGGTTGAAGCCGCGGATGGCCTTGCCGTTGTTGGCGCCGGTGTCCGAGGCGCCGGGGAAGCCGCCGGCGACGAAGTCGAGCTGGTCGGCGAGTTCAAAGAGTTGGAAGTCGTTGATGAATTCGGAGGTGAGCGACTGGATGGAGTAGGGCGTCTCGGTGAGGCGCGCGGCGGTGCGGACGCCGATGGTGTCGGTGGCGATGTAGTTGTCGCGGTTGGCGGTGACTTTGACCTGAAATTCGTCGAGGATGACGACTTCGTCGTCGAGGCCGGCGTCGTTGTCCGGCAGTGTTTGCTGGGCGGACAGGGCCAGCGCGGCGACGAGCAGCAGCGCGGTGATGAGCGGCAGCGTGGCGACGCGCGGCTGTGTGATGACGTGCGGCTGTGTGGCGACGAGCGGCAGCGTGGCGACGAGCGGGACGGGGAGGCGGGTGTGGGTGTGCGTGTGGGTGTTTTGGGAGCGGGGAGTCATGGCGTGGGTTTTTTCAGTGGGTTGAAAATGGGAGCGGGGGAAATGGGATTTATTGCGGAGGTTTGGGCGCGGGAGGCGGGGCGTGGGCGTGATGGTGCGGGGCGCGAGGGTGCTGGGTGCGATGGCGCGGGGTGTGATGGTGCTGGGCGTGATGGTGCTGGGTGTGATGGCGCGGGGTGTTTACGGTGGAAGCACGGTGCCGGTCACGGGGTCGAAGAGGTGGGCGTGGTCGAGGTCGAGGGTGAGCAGGAGCGCGCGTCCGGGTTTGTGGTCGCCGCCGGGGGCGACGCGGGCGGTGAGGGGGCCGGCGGGGGTCTGGAGGTGGAGGTAGGTTTCCGCGCCGAGGGGTTCGCTGATTTCAACGGTGGCGGCGAGGTGGCCGGGCGTGGCGGGCGCGGCTTCGCGGATGTGCTCGGGGC
>JAIRTK010000370.1 GCA_031254955.1 Opitutaceae bacterium | reverse complement strand
CCCCTTGCCAAAGGAGGTGATTACCCTTTCATTCTGTCCGCCGGGTGCTTTGACGAGCAGTGAGCTTTTCCCGCCCACTTCCTGCGTCCAGGATATCCACAAGGCATCCGGGGATATTTTGACATTACTTGCGCCAAAGCCCGAGACATAGGATGCTTTTTCCGATGCAGCATCGTGACAGGCCAGCGGCAGGGGGACCAGGAAGGGCAATATCAACAAAGCCGATAATATAAAATTCCGGGTTTTAATGGAAATCATATTTTAAATAATTAATTTGTTCTTTCACAACACCGCCTCCCGAGGCAAACCCGGAATATCTGGAATCGGTGGGTGTGTGAGGGGTGGAAGGGGTAAGGGACACCAAGCAGGAGCGCCCGGTCTCAGGGCACCGGGGTTTTTCGCGTGGTGCGCGGGCGCGATTTTTTGGCGTCACGGGTCATGTTCCGCAGGGTCGGGCCATCCCGCCACGCCCCTGGGATGGTCGTGGTGGACGGGTGCTCGGGCACGCCGTATTCGTTGCGGTAAAGTTGCGCGATGATAAGCTCGATGCCGCGCGCCCCGATCAGGTTGGCCTGCAAGTCGATGCCGGCGCAGGGGCGCGGGTTCATCATGATGTTCAGGCAGCAAAACCCGTGCGTGGAGGGCACCCGCGCCCCGCGGCCTTCCATCCAGCCGATCACTTCGGCCCGGTGGCAGAGCACGACATCGGGATCGTGTTTCCCGAACCATTCGGTGAAGCTTTCCCGCTCGATGTCCGGCACGATGAGCGGCGGCACCTTCGGGGATTTTCCGCTGTATTTCTGATAGGCGAGAAACGACGCCTCCCAGCGATGCATCAGCCGTTCGTCGTGGTGCCCTTGAAGCACAAGGCCGGGGCGGCGGTAGCCGAGTGTGTGCAATTGCTGGAGCGCGGTGAACATTGAGCGAAAATGATTCGCGCAGACCGAGTGCAGCGCGGGGTGCTCGATCACGTAGTCCGTGTAAACTCCCGCGTAGAGCGACCAGTCGAGCCGCGAGAAGTCGGGGTTGTCGCTGACCGGCAGGAGAAACACGCCGCGAATGCCGCGCGATTGCAGGATGGTGTCGAGCCGCATCGGCGTCAGCCCTTCGTCCCCCATGGAGAAATATTCGGTTTTGAAGCCGAGTTCCCCGGCCCGCGCGTTCGCGCCGCGCATGAGTTCGCGATGGTAGCGCGCCGAGGCCAGCGGGCGGTTTTTCGGCCCGTCGAGGTCCACGACCGCGATCACGCCGCGAAACGTGCCCGTGCGCGAGCGTCGCATCTCGGACATGAGCGCGCCGGCCAGCGGGTTGTGCTGGTAGCCGGCGGCCCGCGCGGCTTCCTGCACACGCTGGCGGGTCTCGGGCTTCACCCGTGGATTGTTGCGCAGCGCCTCCGACACCGTGGTGTGGGACAGGCCAAGCGTGCGCGCTAGGTCGCGAAGGGAGGGGGCGGTCGAGGACATGAATGATGTTACATGACGTTTTTTGCCGCAAATGGATGCTTTTATTGTGGTTCTCTTACTGTCAGAGCATTGCCGGTTCGCCGTGCCCGGCAAGTCTGTTTCACGATTTTTTTCACCGCTTTCCCGTTTTTATGGCTTTTCGGCGCGCGTCTTTCGCGCGCGGGTTTGCCTTAGGGCCGGGAGCGCGGAAAACTCCCGAACTTCATTCCCCCCGTGTCAACCATCACCACCAGTCCACCGCCGGCCCGCTGTCGCGTCGTCCGTGGGCGGGTTGTATAATTCCCCTCCTCCATCATGTTCAAAGGCATCTCCATTTGGGACCTACTCGTCGTTTTCGGGTATTTCCTCGCCATTATATATATCGGACGCCGCGCCAAGGCCGCTTCCTCCAAGGGCGAGGAGAGTTATTTCCTCGCGGGGCGCAAGCTCGGCAAGCTCTACCAGGCGTTCCTCAACTTCGGCAACGCCACCGAGCCGCAGGGCGCGGTGTCGAACGCCAGCTTTGTCTATGACAAGGGCGCCGCGCACTCTTGGTATTCGTTTCTGGTGATTTTCATCAACCCCTACTACTGGTTCATGAACGTCTGGTTTCGCCGCGTGCGCCTGCTCACGATGGCCGACCTCTTTGTCGATCGTTTCAACAGCCGCAACATGGGGGTGTTTTATTCGATGTTCCAGATTTGCGTGGCGGTGCTGCTGATCGGCTTCGGCAGTTTCACGGCCTACACCATCACGGCCTCGCTGGTCAACAAGCCCGAGTCGTCGTGGACGGAGCACGAGCGCAAGGCCGTCGAGAGCTTCCGCGAGATGCGCGCCCTTGAGACCCGGCAGCGCGTGTCGCTGGCCGTCGCCGAGCTTGCGCGCCTGGGGGCGATCCCCGAGGCGGCGCGCACCGGCGCGGAGCGTGGCCGCATCGCCGAGCTTGAGGAGGACATGGCCCGGGACCGCGAGCTGTTTGCCAGCCAGCCCGCCCCGCTCACGACCGCGCAACAGCAGCGGCTGGCGGATTTGCGCGACGCGAAGGCGCGCGGCGACCTCTACAGCAACGTCTCCGTGCTCCGCCCCAACAAATACAAATGGGGCTTCTACCTGCTGTTCATCGCGGTCGTCGGCGCCTACATGGTGCTCGGCGGCATGCAGGCGGCGGCGGTCGCCGAGGCCTTGCAAGGCACGTTGATCATCGTGTTCTCGATTCTGCTGATCCCGACCGGCCTCTACGCCATCGGCGGCTGGGACCAACTCGCGCAAAAGGTGCCCGCGCGCATGTTCGACCTGTTCGGCGGCGACCTCAACATCTGGGGCATCATCCCGCTCACGCTTGCCGGCCTCATCCAGATGAACGCGCTCAGCCCGAACATGAACATCATGGGCTCCGCGAAAAACGAAACCGCCGCGCGCATGGGCGTCGTCGGCCTCTATGGCAAACGCCTCATGATCATCCTGTGGACATTTGCCGGCCTGATCGCCGCCGCGCTCTTCGTCGGGCCGGACGCGCTCGCCGACGCCGACACCGCGTGGGGCATGCTCTCCGAGCGGCTCCTCGGCCCCATCCCCGGACTCATCGGCCTGATGCTCGCCGGCGTCATCGCCGGCGTGATGTCCAACCTCGCCGCGAAGTCGATGGCCGTCTCCGCGCTCTTTACGCGAAACATCTTCCGCATTTTCCGCCCGGAGGCCAGCGAGGCGCGCGGCGTGTTTGTCGCGCGGTGCACGATTTGCGCCGTGCTCGTCATCGGCGGCCTGCTCGCGGCGGCCACCAAAAACGCCGACGGGACCATGATGGCCATCGTGCAACTCGTCATCACCGTCAACGTGCCCTTCGGCGTGCTCATCATGGTGATGTTCTTTTGGCGCCGCGCCACGCTGCCCGCCGCCTGGATCTCGCTCATCCTCGCCATCGGCCTCAACGTCGCCTTCCCCATCGTCGGCTCCTGGATTCCCGCCATGCGCAACAGCCAGGCGCTCGCCATCTCCTCCGTCGAAGCGGACGGACGCCCCGCCCCCGTGTATTGGAAAACCGTCACCCGCGTGAACAAGGACGACCCGGACAGCCCTCTCCAAGGCGGCGGCAACCTCGGCAGCATCAACAACCGTTTCGACATGGAAAACTACATGGCCACGAAACTCGGCATCGTGGACTCCGCGAAAATGACCCGGCGCCAACGCGAAAACCTCCGCTATTACGTGGACGCGCTCCTGCCCTTCCTCGTGCTCGTGCTCGCCAGCCTGATGACCCGCAACCGCAACCCGACGCAGGTCGATTTCTTCTACGGCAAGATGAAGACGCCCGTCGGCGACACGCCCGAGCTTGAGACGCAGGCCATCGAGGAAACACGCCGCAACCCCCGCCGCTTCGACCACACCAAACTCCTCGGCAAAAACTCCTCGTGGGAGTTTGGCAAGTGGGACAGACAGGACACCGTCGGCTTCATTGCCTGCTGCGCCGGCTCCGGTGTGATCATCCTCCTCTTCTGGGGCCTGCTCAAACTCGCCACCGGCGCGTAAAGCCCCCTCCTCATTAAAAAATCGTTCTCATTCTCGTTCTCGTTCTCGTTCTCGAAACGCCGCGCAAACAAAAAGAATGCTCGCCGCTATTTTCGACGGACGAAAACAAACCCATCCACCATGAAACTCACGCGGAGACGCGGAGACGCAAAGAAACGCCCCCTTGTCAAAAAAGGTTTTCTCCATGTCTCCGCGCCTCCGCGTGAGGATAAACCCCAAACCCAACCCCTCCGCCGCACCACGAGACGCAACCCAATGGCCTGACAAGACACAAAAGACACAAAAAATGCAGCCAGCCCCCATCATCTCCACACACACCATCCCCCCACACACACCATCCTCCCTCACACACCACCACACACCACCCCCGCCCTCTGATTTTCCCTTAACCCTTAATCATCCAAAAAACCCAACATGATCCGAAAAGCATTCCTCATGAGCGTGAACCCCGGCCAGGAGGCCGAATACCAACGCCGTCACTCGCCCATCTGGGCCGATCTCGCCGCCGAGTTGAAAAGCCACGGCAGCCACAACTACTCCATCTTCCTCGACGAAAAGACGCACCAACTCTTCGGCTACGTCGAAATCGAAAGCGAAGAGCGCTGGGCCGCCGTCGCGCAGACCGACGCCTGCCGGCGCTGGTGGAAATTCATGGGCGACATCATGCCCAGCAATCCCGACAACAGCCCCGTTTCCCGCGACCTCCGCGAAGTCTTCCACCTCGATTAAAAACCTTCCCCCTCTTAATCATTCTCGTTCTCGTTCTCTTTCTCGTTCTCGTTCTCGAAACATGGCGAAAACAGAAAAAAGAACGAAAACAGAAAAGAAAAAGAGAACGAAAACAAAAAACAGAAACGAGAACGATTAGAGCAAGAAAACGAAAACGCCTTTGGCCCCCTCGCATCCACCCTCGTCCCGCATCTCCTCGCCCTCGCCTCGCATCCCTCCCCCTCCCCCGCTCATGAACTCAAAACCCCTTTCCCGCCGCTCCTTCGTCAAAAACGCCGCCCTTGTCGCCGCCGCCGCGCAAGTCCCCGCCGCCCTCCGCGCCGCGCCACCCTCCCCGGCCACCGCCACCGCCGCGTCCGCCCCGCCACCCGCGCGCGGCTCCATCCGCTGGCTCGACGGCGCCGCGCCCGCGCTCAACAACGGCGCCACCTGGGGCATGCCCTGGCCGCGCGGCGCCATCGCGAACGACACCACATTCGCCCTGCGCGACACCGCCGGACAATCCCTCCCCGTGCAAAGCTGGCCCACCGCCTTCTGGCCCGACGGCTCGCTCAAATGGACCGCGCACGCCATCCCCGCCGGCATCGAAATCGACGACGGCCTCGCGCTCGCCCCCGGCCAAACCCCCGCCGCGCCCGCGCACGCCGTCACGGTGCGCGACGCCGCCGGCAGCGTGGTGGTGGACACCGGCATCATCCGCGCCACCATCGCGAAATCCGGCGCCACCCTCCTCCGCGCCATCGCGCGCGACGGACACGACGTGCTGGTCAACGGACGCCTCGTCGCCCTAAACACCAACACCCCCGACACCACCCCCGACGCCGCGCGCCCCGCCAACCCGCGCCCCGCCGGAAGCGCGCCCATCACCACCGCCTTTGAAAGCGACATCGCCGCCGTCACCATCGAACAAACCGGCCCCGTGCGCGCCGTGGTGAAAATCGAAGGCCGGCACCGCCGGATCGCCTCCTCCGCCGCCGCGCCCGCGCCCAACACCGCCGCCCCCGCCCCCGATAACACCGCCCCCCGCGCCTGGCTCCCCTTCACCGTGCGCCTCTACTTTTACGCCGGCGCCGACGCCGTGCGCCTCCTGCACTCCTTCGTTTACGACGGCGACCCGGAAAAAGACTTCCTGCGCGGCATCGGCGTGCGCTTCGACGTGCCCATGACCGACCTCCCGCACGACCGCCACGTGCGCCTCGCCGGCGAAGGCCGGGGCCTCTGGGCCGAAGCCGTGCGCGGCCTCACCGGCCTGCGCCGCGACCCCGACGGACGCACCCGGCCCGGCCCGATCAAAACCGCCCAACTCGCCGGCCTCCCCTGCCCCCCCGTCGAAACCTTTAATCCGCAAGTCCGCGAACGCCTGCGCTACATCCCCGCCTGGGGCGACTACACCCTCGCCCAACTCGCGGCCAACGCCTTCACCATCCGCAAACGCACCCAGCCCGGCCACGGCTGGATCGACGTTGACCAAGGCCGCCGCGCCCCCGGCACCGGCTACATCGGCGGCGCCACCGGCGGCGGCGTGGCCTTCGGCCTGCGCGACTTCTGGCAACGCCACCCCACCCAACTCGACATCCGCGACGCGCACACCGACCACGCCGAAGTCACCCTCTGGATGTATTCTCCCGAAGCGCAACCGATGGACCTCCGCTTCTACCACGACGGCATGGGCATGGACGACTTCCGCAAACAATACGACGGCGGACTCGAAATCACCTACGAAGACTACGAACCCGGCTACGGCAACGCGCACGGCATCGCCCGCACCAGCGAAATCATGCTCTGGGCACTCGCCGCCACCCCGGCGCGCCACCGCCTCGCCGAAATGGCCGCCGCCGTGAGCACGCCGCCCCGGCTCGTCTGCGCGCCCCGGACCATGCTCGACGCCAACGTCTTCGGCGCCCTCTGGACACTGCCCGACCGCTCCACCCCCGCCAAAGCCGCCATCGAAGAACGCCTCGACTGGCAGTTCGACTACCACCGCAAACAAATTGACCAACGCCACTGGTACGGCTTCTGGCACTACGGCGACGTCATGCACAGCTACGACCGCGACCGCCACGTCTGGAAATACGACATCGGCGGCTTCGCCTGGGACAACTCCGAACTCTCGACCGACCTCTGGCTCTGGTATTACTTCCTCCGCACTGGCCGCGCCGACGTGTTCCGCCTCGCCGAAGCCATGACCCGCCACACCGGCGAAGTCGACGTCTATCACGCCGGCCCCTTCGCCGGACTCGGCACACGCCACAACGTCCAGCACTGGGGCTGCTCCGCCAAACAAGTCCGCATCAGCACCGCCGCCTACCGCCGGATCTACTACTACCTCACCGCCGACGAACGCACCGGCGACCTCATGCGCGAACTCCTCGACGTGGACCAAATCCTCAACACCGTCGACCCCGCGCGCAAACTCACCCGCGCCACCCCGCTCGGCAAATACGACTCGCGCCTCAGCTTCGGCACCGACTGGGCCAACCTCGCCGTCGCCTGGCTCACCGAATGGGAACGCGGCGGCGACCCCCGCCACCGCGACAAACTCCTGCGCGGCCTGCGCGACTGGGGCGCGATGCCCGCCGGCTTCTTCACCAGCGACCGCTACGGCTACCAAATCGCCACCGGCAGCCTCGAACCGCTCACCGTGCGCGGACGCCCCGGCGGCAGCGGCAAAACCATCGGCGTCTCGCACCTCGACTCCGTTTTCGGCGCGGTCGAGACCTTCGCCGAACTCATCCAACTCACCGCCGGCCAGCCCGAATACGAAGGCTTCGCCAAAGCCTGGCTCCACTACTGCACGCTCTACTCCGCGCCGAAAGACGAACAACACGCCGCGCTCGGCGCCGACCTCCGCGGCAACGGCCTCCGCCAGGCGCACTCGCGCCTCACCGCCTACGCCGCGAAGATGATCGGCGACAAAAAACTAGCCGCGCGCGCCTGGGCGGAATTTTCCCAAGGCGATTTCGCCGACCACGGCCAGGCCGACACCCGCGCCGCGCTCCAGACCCGCCGCCTCGAAGGCCCGGAAGTGTTGAATCCCGTGGACGAAGCCGCCTGGGTATCAACCAACGACGCCGCCCAATGGAGCCTCGCCGCCATCGAATGCCTCGCCCTCATCGGCGACCAGATGCCGAAATAAACCACCCCCGCGACGCAAACGCCAAGAGACAAGCCGAAACGGCTGGCACGAGCGATTCGGCAGGCACAGACAGTTCGGCAGGCACAGGCGATTCTGATAGCACAGACGAGACGGAGTGCACGGACCGCACAGACGAGGCGGATGACACGGGCGGGACATATGGCACAGACAGGACACCCGAGGGGATAGCATGGCACGGGCGACTCGCCCGTGGACAGCGCTCCGCGCCGCCCCTCTCCCCCGGCTTTCGCCGTGACAAACGGTATACGGCGGAGGTAGGGAGGCCTCTCCGAGGCCTCCGCCGGACGGGGTGGACGGTTTGAGTTTCATGGAGGAATCGGCGCGTTGTCGCGGAGGCCTCGGAGAGGCCTCCCTACCACCGCCGCGCAACATCAGTTATACCAATTCCGAACAAAATTTATTCTTTTGGATGGATAGCCGCCGTGCTGCACATTTCTTTCTCTTTCCTCTTTATCTTTCTCTTTCTCCTCGTTTCCAACCAGTAATGGGAGGAAGGAAGAGAAAGAGGAAAGATAAAGAATAAAGAGAAAGAGCAAAATCGGACTACAAAAGGATAAATCTCA
>JAIRTK010000353.1 GCA_031254955.1 Opitutaceae bacterium | reverse complement strand
GCGGCGAGTTTTCCGGCTGGCTTCAGCCATCGGGCGGCGGCGGCGCCAGTGCCGATGGCATCCCCTTGGGCGAAGCTGAAAACCGGCGGTTGTTTTTCTTTGCGCGGTGCGCTTGGATGGGCGGCGTGACCAGAAACGAGATTGCCGATGTGCTCAACAATATCGCGGTGCTGCTCGAACTCAAGGGCGAGAATCCCTTCAAGACGCGCGCCTATCAGGCCGGGGCGCGCACGCTGGCGGCGTTGGAGGAGGACCTCGGCACGGTCATCGCGGAGGGACGGCTCGGCTCGCTCAAGGGCATCGGCGAGGCGCTGGCAAAAAAAATCACCGGGCTGCACGAGACGGGGCGGCTGGATTTTTATGAAGAGCTGCGCGCGTCCATCGCGCCCGGATTGATTGAAATGCTTGAGGTTCCCGGGCTTGGCGCGAAAAAAATCAGGGCGTTGCATGAGAGGCTCGGCATCGACACGCTCTCCGCGCTCGACAGGGCCTGCCGCCACGGGCTTGTCGCCGGGCTGGCCGGATTCGGCGGGAAAACCCAGGCGAACATCCTCGCCGGCATCAGGCATCGCGAGGCCTGCAGGCGGCGCCATCTTTGGTGGGACGCGGCGTGCGTGGCGGAACCGATTCTGGCGGGGCTGCGCGGGTTGCCGCAAGTGCGCCGCGCGGAGCGCGCGGGCAGCCTGCGGCGCGGGCTGGAAACGGTGGGCAATCTCGACTTCATCGCGGCGGTGCGCGCCGGGGAGGACGCCGCGCCGGTGGCGGACTGGTTTGCCGCGCAGCCGGGCGCGCGGGAGGTCACGGTGCGCGACGCGACGAGGACGGGCGTGCGTTTCGAGGGCGGCTTGCAGGCGGATTTGCGCATCGTGCCTTGGGGGCAATTCGCGTTTGCGCTGCATCATTTCACGGGGTCGAGGGACCACAACGCGCAGATGCGTCGGCGGGCGCTCGCGCGCGGGCTGCGTCTCGACGAGCGGGGACTGGAGCCGGCGCAAAACGGGGGCGCGGTGGAGGCCACGGCGGTGGCGGGCGCGGCGGGGCGCGCCCGGATCGCCAGCGAGGAGGCGCTTTTCGAGGCGCTCGGGCTGGCGTTCATCCCGCCGGAGTTGCGCGAGGGTCTCGGCGAAATCGAGGCGGCGGAGGCGGGGACGCTTCCGCGTCTGATCGAGGTGGCGGACTTGCGCGGCGCGTTTCACAACCACACGGTCGAGTCCGACGGGGACAACACGCTTGAGGAAATGGCCGCGGCGGCGCAGGCCCTGGGCTGGGAATACCTCGGCATCGCCGATCACTCGAAATCGAGTTTCCAGGCGCACGGGCTTGACGAGGCGCGCCTGCTGGCGCAGGCCGGGCGCATCGAAAAGCTCAATGCGTCGGGGCGATTCGCCGTGCACGTGTTTGCGGGCACGGAGTGCGACATCCTCCGGGACGGGCGGCTGGACTTCGACGACGCGACGCTGGCGCGGCTGGACTACGTGGTGGCGTCGGTGCACAACGCCTTTTTGCCGGACGAGGACGCGATGACCGCGCGCATCATTCGCGCCATCGAAAACCCGCGCGTGACCATGCTCGGGCACATGACGGGGCGGCAGTTGCTGCGCCGCGAGGGCTACCGCGTGAATGTCGCGAAAATCATCGACGCGGCGATCGCGAACGGCGTGGTCATCGAACTCAACGCCAACCCGTGGCGGCTCGACATGGACTGGCGCCACTGGCGCCGGGCGGCGGAGCGCGGGCTGCGTTGCTCAATCAATCCCGACGCGCACGAGACGGCGGGACTCGCCTATGTGGAGGCCGGCGTGAACGCGGCGCGCAAGGGCTGGCTGGAAAAGGAGCATGTCGTCAACACGCTGCCGCTTGCGAAGATGAAGGCCTGGCTGCGCGGGTGAGTCCGGCCACGGGATGAAAGGCGCGCGGCGATGAAGGACTGGTTGCGAAAAGCGTGGGCGTGGTTGCGCGGCGGCGGCGCGGGCGGGGCCGGCGCGACCCGCGACGGCGGGACGGAGCGACAAAGGCACGGCGCGGAGGGCGAGCGGGCGGCGGCGAAGTTTTTGCGGCGCGCGCGCGGGATGAAAATCGTGGCGCGCAACTGGCGCAGCCCGCGCGACCGGCGCGACGAGATCGACCTCGTGTGCCGCGACGGCGAGACGCTGGTGTTTGTCGAGGTGAAGACGCGCGCCGCCGGCGCGCTGACGCAGGGGGCGGACGCGGTGGACGCGCGCAAAAAGAAAGTGCTGCGGCGCGCGGTGTCGGTGTATTTGTGGAGTCTGGGCGGCGCAGCGCGCGCGACGCGGTTTGACGTGGTGGAGGTGGAGCGGTTTCCCGACGGGCGGATGGAAGTCCGGCATTTCGAGAACGTGCCACTATTCGGGCGCGGTTCGTGGATGTAAGCGGCGGCGCCCGCCGCCAGAGCCTTTTCGATTTAAGGTGTTGCCAACGCAAGAGGACTTGGCGCGGAAGCGCCGGTAGGGAGGCCTCTCCGAGGCCTCCGCCGGGCGGAGTGGACGGTTTGGACTTTCATGGTAAAATCGAGGCGTGGTGATGGAATCGACGACGTTTGTATTCATTAATAGGTGCTTGAGCTTTCATGAAGAAATCGAGGTGTGGTCGCGGGCGATCCCAAGGACAAATATGTCTCCTAAATTTGAATTTTTATGGAGAAAAGCGGAGCGTCGTCGCGGAGGTTTCGGAGAGAGCGCCCTGCCGGCTTCGGGCAGTCGTTCATGGGGTTTGACATCGTGCCTCACGGCGAAAACCCGGTTGGCGAATATGTCTGGAGGAGCATTATTGGCTTCACTGCCCGGGCTGGGCGGTCACTATCGCGGGCATGCGTTCGCCATTGATAAAATTGTTTGGCGCGGTTTTTCTGACGGGGTTTCTTTTTTATTCCTTGCGCGCCGATATTGCCCCGACGACGTTTGTCGGCGGTGGAATCGTCCCAAAAGACAATGGCGTGATAAAAATGCGCTCCGCCAGGGTTGACATCACTTGGGGAGCGCCCTGCGCCTTAAAGGCTGTTTTCGAGATGGAAAATACCACTGGCTCGGCGCAGGGTGTCACCGTGGGGTTTCCGGTGCCGGTGCCGTATGACAGGATTAGCGAGGAGCCGGATGCAAAAATGGCGGGGCCGGTGGCCATGTCATTTAACGGCAAAAAGGAGATCGTCGCCACACCGGCGGCGGTGGAGGACCAAAACAACAACTGGGTTTGGTTTTATAAAAATCACGATTTTGCGCCGGGCATCACCACGATCGAGGTGACGGCATCGCTGCGACCCTCTCTGACAAAGGGGCTGGCCTACCGGGAGCGTCTTTCATATTGCATTGAAACCGGCGGAAAATGGGCGGGCGCGATCGCTTTTGAGGAAGTGACCATTCATTTTCCCGAGCCTTTGGAACAGGGTCAAATCGACAGTATAAAACCCGACAGCGCGCAGATTGAGGGAAATCGTGTCCGATGGGTGTTCAAGGATATCGAGCCGCGCGGCGAGGAATATGATATTGCCATCACCTATCTCCATCCCGCCGCCATGCGGGTGCTCACGCGCTTGCGGGGTGACTATAAAAAGAATCCGTCCTCGGCGGACGCCGCGCTGAAACTGGCGAGGCATTTGCTGGCCTTGGGCTTTGTCTATTCCAACAGTGGTTATTTGCCCGTCCGGCTGTCCGAAAATGAATTCCGGCACTGTCTGGACA